>NZ_JAXQNN010000003.1 GCF_034427455.1 Jeotgalibacillus haloalkalitolerans
CCGTGGTGTAGCGGTTAACATGCCTGCCTGTCACGCAGGAGATCGCCGGTTCGATCCCGGTCGGGACCGCCATTTAGTTTCCATGACACTGGTCATGGTTATTTTTTTGTTTAAAGAAGACACTTTTTCGTGTAAACTATTGATGATAGATGAAACTGACAGACTGACTCCGCGTGGGTGAGTCTTTTTTATTGATAAAGTATAGGTTTAAAAAGATTGTGCAATGACCGCTGTTGATTTCCGTGGAGGACTGCGCTTTCCGCGGCCGGACAGTGAGCCCCCTTAATGCTGCGCATTTTCGGGGTCTCACGTGTCCTTTCCTGCCGCAGGAGTCTCCGTCCTCCACTACAATCAACAGCTGGATTGAGTTTTTATATCTGGTTATAACCTACACAATGTTATTTGATCTTATAGCATAACGGGGTGAATGAATTGAAGACATACGAATGGAGATCTTCTTCTTCTGAGGAGACATCTGCTTTTGCGGAAAAGCTTGGCGCGCTATTAACGGCTGGAGATGTGCTGACGCTAGAGGGTGACCTTGGTGCGGGGAAGACCACATTTACAAAAGGGCTGGCAAAGGGTCTTGAGATTAAGCGTACGGTTAACAGCCCGACTTTTACAATTATGAAGGAATACCAGGGGAGACTGCCGCTTTACCATATGGATGTGTATCGTGTGGAGGATGAGTTTGAGGACCTTGGGTTTGATGAGTATTTTAATGGTGAGGGCGTTTGTGTGGTTGAGTGGGCGCATTTGATTGCGGATCAGCTGCCTGAAGAGCGTCTTGAACTGTTTATTTATTATATAGATGAGGCGTCGAGAAGGTTTGAGCTTGTGCCGCGGGGCGAACGTTATGAATCGTTATGTGAGGAGATTTTAGGATGATTGTACTTGCAATTGATACGTCGAATCAGCCGTTATCTCTTGCTGTCATGAAGGACGGGGCAGTGATGGGTGAGAAGCTGATTAATATAAAGAGAAATCATTCGCTGCAGGCGATGAGTGCGGTTGAGGAGCTGCTTGCTTCACTTGATGTGGCACCTGCTTCACTTGGACGGATTGTTGTGGCGAAGGGACCGGGATCTTATACAGGTGTCAGAATTGGCGTGACGCTTGCGAAGACGCTTGCCTGGTCTTTGAAGATTCCGATTGTGGGTGTGTCGAGTCTGCTTGGTCTTGCATGGCCAGGAAAGTATTTTGATGGGGTCGTTGTACCACTGATGAATGCGCGGAGAGGCAATGTGTACACGGGGCTTTATGAGTATCGTGATGGCTGGCAGACGCTTGCTGAGGATCGCAATCTGGCGATGAGTGACTGGCTCGCACATTTAGCTACGCGCGAAGAGAATGTGTTGTTCGCCGGTGCTGATGTGGATGTGTTCTGGGAAGAGATCCAGTCGGTGCTTGGTGAGCGTGCTTACCGGGTGTCTGAAGACGAGGCGTATCCGCGTGCCGCTGTGATGGCGAAGCATGCTGAAGGATTGCCGGATGAGGACGCGCACGGGTTTGTGCCGAATTATATCCGCCTTGCAGAAGCGGAGGCAAACTGGCTGAAAGAGCAGGAAAGAAAGAATGGATGAGATCCGCTTTCGCTGGATGACCTATGGGGATATAGATGATGTGCTTGCGGTTGAGATGGCTTCATTCAGTGCGCCGTGGAGCCGTGAAGCATTTGAGAATGAGATGACGATTAATCAGTTTGCGAAGTATCTGCTGCTTGAGGTGGATGGTACGGTTGCTGGCTATTGTGGGCTGTGGCTTGTGATGGATGAGGCGCATATTACGAATGTGGCCGTTGTACCTGAGCTGAGAGGCAGAAAGCTTGGCGAGAAGCTGATGGTAAAAGTGATGGATATGCTGCGCGATGAAGGGGTAAAGATGATGACACTTGAGGTCAGAGTCAGTAATCATATCGCACAGTCCCTTTATGAAAAGCTTGGTTTTTCAAGAGGCGGTATCAGGAAAAATTATTATTCAGATAATGGAGAGGATGCATTAGTCATGTGGGTGAAGTTAAATGAGCAGTGAGACACTGATTTTGGGCATTGAGACGAGCTGTGATGAGACTGCTGCATCTGTTGTGAGAAATGGAACGGACATTGTATCGAATGTAGTGGCTTCACAGATTGAAAGTCATAAGCGTTTTGGCGGTGTGGTACCTGAGATTGCTTCACGTCACCACGTTGAGCAGATGACGATTGTGGTGGAGGAAGCATTGGAGCAGGCTGAGGTCACGATGGATGAGATTGATGCAATTGCTGTGACTGAGGGACCTGGACTGGTTGGTGCACTGATTATTGGTGTGAATGCAGCAAAAGCAATTGCGTTTGCGCATCAGAAGCCTTTGATTGGTGTGCATCACATTGCGGGACATATTTATGCGAACCGTTTAATAGAAGAAATGAAGTTTCCGCTCCTATCGCTTGTGGTGTCAGGCGGACATACGGAGCTTGTATTAATGAAGGAACACGGTTCTTTTGAAGTGATTGGTGAGACGCGTGATGATGCTGCGGGTGAGGCTTATGATAAAGTGGCGAGAACGCTTGGACTGCCTTATCCGGGTGGCCCGCATATTGATAAGCTCGCGCATGAGGGAACGCCTTCAGTGAAGCTTCCGAGAGCGTGGCTTGAGGAAGGCTCATATGATTTCAGCTTTAGCGGATTGAAGTCTGCAGTGATTAATACGCTCCATAATGCAGAGCAGCGCGGTGAGGAGATTGACGTGAAAGACCTAGCTGCAAGCTTTCAGGAGAGCGTAGTAGAGGTACTGACAGAGAAAACGAAGCGCGCAGTTGAAGAGTATGGCGTGAAGCAGCTGTTACTCGCAGGTGGCGTTGCGGCGAATAAGGGCTTGCGTACACGGCTTACTGAGATGTTTGATGAGAGAGAGGATCTTGAGCTGATCATTCCACCGCTGTCACTTTGTACGGATAACGCGGCGATGATTGCGGCTGCCGGTACTGTGTTGTATGAGCAGGGGAAAAGGTCTGCTTTGGATTTGAATGCGAATCCGGGGTTGATGTTATAAAGAAGGGACGTCTGCAGAGGCAGGCGTCCTTTTTTTCGATTCATGAATTGACATTCCAAATGAAATAATACATTCCAATGTTAATCGTACACAGGGCAATACCTATGAGTGAAGGCAATAAGAGTTTTGTAAAAGCACTGTGACTTTTCCTTCTGCCCGCAATATGGAGTGCACCGAAAAGGATCCCTGTAATCGCGATGATTGGAAATGCATTTCCCACTAAAATAAAGACCTCCCAGAAAAAATGTATTCCAGGCGCAAGGTAGATAAATAAGCTTAAGATACTTAGTAAAAGTCCTATAAAAAATGAGATATATGACATGATTTAACCCCCTGGGAGCAATATATAGTGAGTGAACTATTCATGCTTTGTCATCCGCTTTTCAAATATTGTCCAGGCTGAAAAAATCACTAAAACAGATATAAAAATCACGACAAGATAGTTAAACAGCATATTGAAATCCATTTCATTAATCATCATCGAAGCACCGGGATATTCAGCGCTATACTGAAAAAACAGCGGGTCATCAGGGTATATAAGGAGAGAAATGAGCACACCAATCACCATGCCGAATATGAGTGATAACCAAAACTTTTTAATGGTCATTCTCCTTTCTGAGAACTATTTTATGGGGAAATTTATAAGGTAAGTGTATCATCAATAGGAATTTAATTCCTTTAAATTTTCGCTTTGTTAAAGTTGGCTGTTGATTTCCGCTTCAGGGGGACGCTTTCCGCGGCCGGGCGGTGAGCCCGCAGGCTTCGCCATGCCAGGTCTCACACGTCCCTTCCTGCCGCAGGAGTCGCCCCCTTCCGCTACAATCACCAGCTGTGCAGAAACATCAATGATCTTTAACATAGCTTAAATTTTAAAAGGTGATTGAAAAGCTCGAAATTTTTTCGGTTATCTTCAACCTCCCTTTGATTAAATAAACCCCGGGGCGTACAATACAAGTAATGATGGATGAAACGGAGATGTAAGCCATGGAAAGAGACATTCAAGTCTACATAGATAGTGAAGAAAAGCGTACGCAGCTTTATAAAAGAACGCTGTGGGTGGTTGTACTTTCGCAGATCTTCGGTGGAGCGGGGCTTGCTGCCGGAATTACAGTTGGTGCGCTTCTTGCTCAGGATATGCTTGGAACTGACAGCTATGCAGGTCTGCCGGTTGCGCTTTTCACACTTGGTTCTGCAGGAGCGGCGCTATTGGTCGGAAGGCTGTCTCAAAAAGCAGGAAGGCGTATTGGACTTGGAACAGGCTTTATCACTGGTGGAATCGGAGCACTTGGTGTTGTCGGAGCTGCCGTATGGGAGAGTGTGCCGCTATTATTGATTTCCTTATTAATTTACGGTGCAGGAACAGCAACCAACCTGCAGGCACGTTATGCAGGAACGGATCTTGCGAATGATCAGCAGCGTGCGACAGCTGTCAGTATTGCGATGGTATCAACGACGCTTGGTGCGGTAGCCGGACCGAATCTGGTTGGTGTCATGGGCAGGTTCGCTGAATCGATCGGAGTACCGGCGCTTGGCGGCCCGTTTATTTTAGCTGCGGCAGCTTATATTGCAGCAGGAATCGTATTACTAATCATGTTAAAGCCTGATCCACTATTAATTGCGAGGGCATTCTCCGACTCAGTAAAAGAGGAGTCAGCGCCAGTTGATCAGTTTGACGTTTCCGGTCTGAAAAGAAGGGGCGTCATTACAGGAGCAGTCGTCATGGTGCTGACACAGATTGTGATGGTAGCAGTGATGACGATGACGCCTGTACACATGGGGAACCATGGGCATGAACTCAGTGCAGTCGGATTAGTCATCGGACTCCATATTGCCGCGATGTATCTGCCTTCGTTAATTACAGGTGTGCTGGTTGATAAGCTTGGACGGACATTTATGGCAGCAGCTTCAGGCATAACACTGCTGGCGGCTGGTGTAGTCGGTGCAGTTGCGCCGGGAGAGTCGCTGACAGGAATGATTATTGCGCTGATGTTACTTGGGCTCGGCTGGAACTTCGGCCTGATCAGCGGAACCGCAACAATCGTAGATGCCACACACCCTTCAGTACGGGCAAAAACGCAAGGGACAGTGGATGTCTTTATCGCATTATCCGGAGCGGCAGGCGGTGCACTCTCAGGAATGGTCGTCGGCGCATCCAGTTTTTCAATTCTATCACTCGGAGGCGGATTATTATCATTAATTTTAATCCCGATGATCTTCTGGGCAAGAGGAACAAAATCCATGAGAAGCCAAACTCAGCTGTGAAAAAGCTGAGTTTTTCTGTGGATAAGCTGTGGGTAAGTATGAAAAAGGTTGTATATAACTCGGCGTGTCGTTTTATGTGGATAATGTTAATAATTGTGTACAACCCTGTGGGTAATGTGTATAACTCTGTTGAAAAGCATGAAAACGCTGTGCGTAGTGTGCATAACTCTGTGCATTGTCATCATTCTGTTACACTGCGTTCACATTATATACATATTTGATTTGCAATTTTCACACAAATATAAGCGAAAAGTTATTCACAATTGCCTGATATTTCGGAAATGGAAGGATGGGGGAGAATGAGCGGGATTTGAAGAGAAATTGGGTGGGGTGGGGGTTTTAGTTTGTGAAATGTTTGGCAAAATTTTGCTGGCGCGTGCGTAGGTCAAATCACACTTTTCTGCGAACTGCAGCGGTTTTTCTCTGAACAAGGTCGTTTATTCTTTGAACATGGGATGTTTTTCTACGAACCAGAGGTGTTTTTCTACGAACCAGAGGTGTTTTTCTCCGAACATGCCTTGGGTTTCTATGAACCACCCCAACCGGCAAAGTATAGAAGTCTAATGAAGGCGCGGACTGGGTAAAATGACACAATCTCCGGAACCACATGCGAAATGTCCTGAACGACACGAGTAATCTCCTGAACATCCGTGGTAATCTCATGAACCACACGCCAAATCTCCGGAACACCCGCCATAATCTCCTGAACCAACCAACAGCCAACAAAAAACAGGAACCCCAAAAGGATCCCTGCCAAACAATCACTCACTCACTCACTCAATTCCTCTTCCAGCTCAGCCCACTCCTCAAGCAGCTGATCCATCTCAGCTTTTGCCTGATCAATGGCCTGATTTGACTCCATCACACGCTCATGATCCTGGAAAATCTCAGGGTCACACAGCAGATTCTCATGCTCTTCAATCGTCCCTTCAAGCTCCGTGATCAAAAGCTCAATTTCTTCAAGGCGTCTGCGCTTTTTCCGCTCAGCCTTCTGCTTTTCCTTATCCAGCGCAAAGGCTGATTTATCCGTCGGCTTTTCTGCAGCCGGCGCTTTCTCCAGGCGCTCACGTTCTTCAATCGCCGCCAGCTCAGCAATCTCACTCAGCTTTTCCATATAGTAGTCATAGTCACCAAGATATTCCGTGCTGCCGTCAGCAGAAAGCTCCAGCACCTTAGTCGCAAGTCTATTGATAAAATAACGGTCGTGCGATACAAACAGGATCGTGCCCGGGTAGTCGATCAGCGCATTCTCCAAAATCTCTTTGCTGTCGAGATCCAGGTGGTTGGTCGGCTCATCTAAAATCAGCAGATTCGATTTCTGCATCATCAGCTTGGCAAGCGCAAGACGAGCTTTCTCGCCACCGCTAAGCGTCGAAACCGGCTTCAGAACGTCATCCCCCGAAAAGAGGAAGTTGCCAAGCACCGTACGGATATCCTTTTCATTTTTCATCGGATAATCATCCCAGAGCTCATTTAACACTGTTTTATTAGAATGCAGTTCTGCCTGCTGCTGGTCGTAGTAGCCGATGCTGACATTTGATCCGTATTGAATCTGTCCCGCAAGCGCCGGCAGCTTTTTCACAATCGTTTTTAAAAGGGTGGACTTCCCAACACCGTTAGGACCGATCAGTGCGATACTGTCCTCACGCGTGATGGCTGCATTGATGTTTTGCGAAACAGGGGCATCATAGCCGACTGAGAGATCCTGCAGCTTCAGGACGTCGTTCCCGCTTTGCCGGTCAATGGAGAAGCCGAAGCTTGCTGATTTCTCATCACCTTTTGGACGATCCATTCTGTCCATTTTCTGCAGCTTTTTACGGCGGCTTTGTGCCATTTTCGTCGTCGAAGCCCGCGCAAGGTTTCGCGCGACAAAGTCTTCCATCTTCGCAATCTCTTCCTGCTGCTTTTCAAATTCCTTCATCTCGCGCTCATAATCAAGCGCCTTCTGATCCAGATAGCGGCTGTAGTTGCCGTGGAACTTCTTCGAGCGCTTACGTGAGATCTCCACAACCTGATTGACGATTTTATCTAAAAAATAGCGGTCATGCGAGACAATTAAAATTGCCCCTGGGTAACCCTGCAGATAAGACTCAAGCCAGCTGAGCGTATCAATGTCCAGGTGGTTGGTCGGCTCATCGAGGATCATGACGTCAGGCTTGGTTAATAGCAATTTACCCAGAGCAAGACGGGTTTTCTGACCGCCGCTCAGTGTAGAAATCGGCGTGTCATAATCAAACGACTGAAAGCGCAGGCCGTGGAGCACGGTTCTGATATCCGCTTCATATTGATAACCACCGGCATCTTTGAACTGCACTTGCAGCTCATCATATTCAGTCATTACGCGGTTATAGCGTTCTGCATTTTCATAAACGTCCGGATCTGCCATCTGCTGCTCGGCTTCACGCAAACGTTTTTCCATATCCTTTAAGTAATCAAATACAGTCATCATTTCTTCCCAGATTGACAGCTCGGATTCAAGTCCGCTGTGCTGCTCCAGGTAGCCGATCCACACACCTTTTGGCTTATTAATATCACCGTCATCATGTGAAAGCTGACCCGCGATAATCTTTAAAAGGGTGGACTTCCCGGCACCATTCCGGCCGACAAGCGCAATCCGGTCCTTCGTCTGGACTTCAAGCTTTATATTCGCAATAATCTCCTCAGCGCCAAATGACTTGGAGAGGTTATTGACCTGTAATAAAATCATTCGCTGTTCACCTCATTTTTCTACCTTTAAGTGTATCGCACCAGCGCGATGATAAGCAACGAACTGTCATTGTGAAAAAACTTGCATACTTTGCAAGCGGATACCTTAATGGTGTATGATACAATAGGGACTTGGATTGTATTTAAAAGGAATTTGTTGTGAAAGATTGTTCTTATATAAGTGGTTGTTGAGCTGCGCTTCAGGCGGATGCTTTCCGCGGGACGACGCTGAGCCTCCTCGGCTTCGCCTGCGGGGTCTCAGCTGTCCGTCACATCCCGCTGGAGTCGCCGCCTTACGCTACGCTCAACGCTTTAAAAATAGAGACAACTTCACCACAAAGACCTACATTATAGTTTGATAAATGAGAGAGTAAACCTATACGAAATTAGATTTACTCTCTCAGCTGACCCTTGGAGCAGAGGGCGGAGACTCCCGCCCAGGAAGGGTCAGGTGAGACTCAGCATGCGAAGCATGAGGAGGCTCACCGCCCGGGGGCAGGAAAGCGCAGCCCTCTGCGGAAAGGGTCAGCGGTTTCGAAGTGTGATCAGGGTGCAGTCCTGCACGGAGATCATCCGCATTAGAACCATCAACAACATATAGATTTGGAAGCGTTCACAGCTTCACTTTACATGCGGTGTCTATGGCACTGTTGGATTTAGGGGGAGTACAGGAATGAGTCAGGAACAAATGAAGATTCCTCAGGCAACGGCGAAGCGGCTGCCGCTTTACTACCGTTTTCTGAAGAACCTGCATTCATCAGGAAAGCAGCGTGTTTCTTCGAAAGAGCTGAGCGATGCTGTAAAGGTGGATTCAGCAACAATCAGACGTGATTTTTCTTATTTTGGTGCACTAGGCAAAAAGGGTTATGGGTATAATGTTGAGTATCTGCTGTCCTTTTTCCGAAAAACACTTGATCAGGATGAGACCACAAAGGTTATACTGATTGGTGTCGGAAATCTGGGTACTGCGTTTTTACATTATAATTTCCTGAAGAACAACAACACGAAGATTGAAATGGCGTTTGACGCCGATCCTAAAAAGGCTGGGACTTCGATTGGTGAAGTGCCTGTGTATGCGATGGATGATCTGGAGGAAAAGGTGAGGGAGAGCAACATTGAAGTCGCGATCCTGACTGTGCCGGCCGGTCCTGCACAGGGAATCACTGACCGCCTGATTGATCTGAAGGTAAAAGGCATTCTGAATTTCACACCTGCAAGGCTGTCTGTGCCTGAGCATATGAGGATCCATCATATTGATCTTGCCGTTGAGCTTCAGTCACTCATTTATTTCCTGAAGAATTATGGAACAGAAGACGTAGAAACGTCACAATTAGAAGAAATATAGAATAGCCAAAATGCTTAATTTATTTTATGATAAGAGAAGAAAGAGGAGGTGCATGCATCATGTTACCAGGTGGAATCAGCCTTGCCGTGATCGCAGTCGTTGCATTATTAATTTTTGGTCCTAAAAAACTGCCGGAGCTAGGGAAAGCAGCAGGCAGCACCCTTCGTGAATTCAAGGATGCAACAAAAGGACTTGCAGATGACGATGATGATGTAAAAGACACAAAGAAAGACGAAAAACAGCAATAATTACGGGATGGTGGCCATATGAACCAGCAAGATATGACCGTCCATGAACATATAGGTGAAATAAGAAAACGACTCATCATTGTAGTCGTTTTCTTTGTCATTTCGATGGTAGGAGGCTTCTTCTTAGCAGAGCCGCTGATGAAATTCCTCCAGTCTTCAGACGAAGCCGCGCAAATGACATTGAATGCATTCCGGGTAACGGATCCTGTAAAGATCTATTTCCAGATTATCATGTTCACTGCGTTGATCATGACGGCACCAGTTATACTGTATCAGCTTTGGGCGTTTATCAGTCCGGGTCTGCATGACAGAGAGCGGAAGGTAACACTCAGTTATATCCCTGCTTCAGTCATTCTGTTTTTAGCAGGCCTTGCGTTTGCATATTTTATTCTATTCCCATTCGTTGTCCGTTTCATGATGAACCTGTCGAACAACCTGGAGATTGAACAGGTCATCGGGATCAACGAATTCTTCCAGTTCTTATTCCAAATGACAATCCCGTTCGGCTTCTTATTCCAGCTGCCGGTGATCATGTTATTTATCACAAGACTGGGGATCGTCACACCAATGTTTCTGGCAAGCATCCGTAAGTACGCATACTTCGGACTGCTCGTCGTCGCAGCC
This sequence comes from Jeotgalibacillus haloalkalitolerans, assembly GCF_034427455.1. Lineage (NCBI taxonomy): Bacteria > Bacillati > Bacillota > Bacilli > Caryophanales > Caryophanaceae > Jeotgalibacillus > Jeotgalibacillus haloalkalitolerans. The sequence continues at coordinate 10,217 of NZ_JAXQNN010000003.1, forward strand.
TTTGTGACACCGCCGGACATCTTCTCACACATGATCGTAACCGTACCGCTGATTCTCTTATACGAAATCAGCCTGTGGATTGCGAAAATCGGTTATAAGAAAGCACAAAAAGCAGAAGCCGAGCAGCGTGAGCTAGAAGAACAGGAACGCAGAGAGCGGATCGACCGCGAACTTGCGAAAAAAGCAGCAATGAAGGAGAACAGCGGGGAGTGATTCCTGCTGTTTTCTTTTTTTGGGGGTTGGTTTGGGTGTGGTTCAGGAGATTATGGTGGGCGTTCAGGAGATTTCAGGTGAGGTTCATGACATTTTCATGGGCGTTCAGGAAATTACATAGGACGTTCCGAAGATTTGGCTGATGGTTCAGGAAATCGTGTCATTGTACTGCTCTCCGGTGTGGTGAATGAAGTTTATGATGACCATGGTGGTCGCCTGCACGTGTGGTTCTTAGAAAAATGAGTATTGTTCGTAGAAAAACCATCAAGGTTCTTAGAATCATCAGCCATGTTCGGAGAAAAAACGGACACCTTCTCAGAAAAAACAGGGTGGTTCGTAGAAAAGTGTAATTGTACCTACGTCCGAACCGCGCTTTTTGCCCTTAGCCACGCCCCGGTCCCGCCACAATCCCCCAACCCAAAACAAAAAAGCAGCGGCCCAAAGCCGCTACTTCTTATCCTTCATATGCTTCTTAATCTTAAAGTGGAGTCCAATCAGCCTCAAGCCTGCCCCGATATCATACGTTGCAAACGCAACAAACAGGTAGGCGAAGAAGCCCCAGCCGTTTTCGTTTACGCTATTTACAGCGAAGTAGACGAAAAATACCCCAAGTATTAGATAGAAGACACCGTGTCCTAATGGAGATTTCATTTACAAAATTCCTCCTATTGCAAAGCGCCACAGTACGAAGACTGCTTCATTCAGTTCAATCATACGCTGAATCTCGTCAGCAAAGAAGAACTGGGTCATCACGACAAATGTGTTGATCGCCATATGTGCGATGATTGGAACGATGATTCGTTTAGTATATGCATAAAGAAATGCGAATGCATAGCCCATTGCCGCATATATCAGAATATGTGTGAAGTCAAAGTGAATCACCGCGAAGATCAGCGCACTGATCAGTCCTGAGATAAAGAAATTATACTTACGGTAGAACCAGCCGAAGATCACGCCACGGAAGACAATTTCCTCTAAAATTGGTCCAATGACCGCGACCGCTACTGCAGCGAGCGGGACATATGACAGCAGGCTGATGATGTCAGCTGTATTTTGTGATCCCGGGTCAATCCCGATCAGCGTCTCAATGCCGACTGCAATCGCCTGACTGAAGAATGCCAGGAAGATCCCGATAAATGACCACAGCGCCGCCATCCCCGGACTTGCCTTTTTACCCGGCAGATCCATGACGCCTTTATTTTTATTCATGATCAGTAAAATAATGATCAGCGCAATTGTAAAGCTGATAAAGATCCAGTAGCCCGATATTGAATACAGCAGCACGGCAGGCTCACTGTCGCTGACCATTCCGCTGATAAATAATGCGAGTGGTACAGCGATAAATGTGGAAAGCTGCATAGCCACGTATGTGATTAATATAATGAGAAAGGTGCGGTTCACAATCATACTCCTTTGAAATAGATTCGTTCTGTTTATTCTACTATTGAACTACACCACCTTCAATTGATAGCTACGATGTCAGACGTATTAAGTAGACATTTTGTGAATAGGGTGTGGAGGATGTGCTTTTGAAAACCGCTGTCCTTCTCCGTGCAGGACTTCGCTTTCCTGCCCCCGGGCGGTGAGCCTCTTCACGCTTCGCATGCTGAGTCTCACCTGTCCCTTTTCCGGGGCGGGAGTCTTCGTCCTGCACTCCGAAGGACAGCTGAAGAGTATTCATCACACGATACATTCATAAAACTGGACAAGTCTACATATTAAAAGGGGGTGTGACTTTTCAACTTAGTGAGTATTACATAATATCTTCATCCAACTCAGCTGGCTCTTGTAGTGGAGGACGTAGACTCCTGCGGCATAGAAGCGACAGCTGAGACCCCGGAGAGCGAAGCTTGAGGAGGCTCAGCGCGCGGCCGCGGAAAGCGAAGTCCTCCACGGAAAGAGACAGCGGTTACTATAAACAAATTTTTTAAAAAATTTAAGCCCATCACACTTGCAAAAACAACTGGAATTATTTAAACTAATACTTGTGTTAGCACTCAGATATACAGAGTGCTAATAAAGAATGAACATAATTCAAGGAGGTTGTTTCACTTGTTAAAACCATTAGGTGATCGCGTAGTAATTGAGCTGGTTGAGTCTGAGGAGAAAACATCAAGCGGGATTGTACTTCCGGATAGTGCGAAAGAAAAGCCGCAGGAAGGTAAGATCGTTGCCGTAGGTACAGGACGTGTGCTAGAAAACGGTGAGCGTGTTGAGCTTGAAGTATCTGTTGATGACCGTATCATCTTCTCTAAATACGCTGGAACAGAAGTGAAATACCAGGGCACAGAATACCTTATCCTTCGCGAAAGTGATATTCTGGCTGTCGTAAACTAATTCAATCATTAAAAACACATAAGTTTTAAAATCATATTACATTCTGGGAGGAACCTTACAAATGGCTAAAGAAATTAAATTTAGTGAAGAAGCACGCCGCTCAATGCTTCGCGGTGTTGATCAGCTTGCTGATGCAGTAAAGGTAACACTTGGACCAAAAGGACGTAACGTTGTTCTTGAAAAGAAATTCGGCTCACCGCTGATTACAAATGACGGTGTAACGATTGCTAAAGAAATCGAGCTTGAAGATGCATTTGAAAACATGGGTGCAAAGCTTGTAGCTGAAGTAGCAAGCAAGACAAACGAAATCGCTGGTGACGGTACAACAACTGCAACGGTTCTTGCACAGGCAATGATCCGTGAAGGTCTGAAAAACGTAACAGCTGGTGCTAACCCTGTTGGCGTACGTAAAGGGATCGAAAAAGCGGTTCAGTCTGCACTTGAAGAACTGAAAGCAATCTCTAAGCCAATCGAAGGCAAAGATTCAATCGCACAGGTTGCAGCAATCTCAGCAGCTGACGAAGAAGTTGGCCAGCTGATCGCTGAAGCTATGGAGCGCGTTGGAAACGACGGCGTTATCACAATTGAAGAATCAAAAGGCTTCACAACAGAGCTTGACGTTGTAGAAGGTATGCAGTTCGACCGCGGATACGCATCTCCATACATGGTGACTGACTCTGACAAAATGGAAGCAGTACTTGAAAATCCATATATCCTGATCACTGACAAGAAGATCGGCAGCATTCAGGAAGTACTTCCTGTGCTTGAGCAGGTTGTACAGCAGAACAAGCCGCTTCTAATCGTTGCTGAAGACGTTGAAGGTGAAGCACTTGCAACACTTGTTGTGAATAAGCTTCGCGGAACGTTCAACGCAGTAGCTGTGAAAGCACCAGGATTCGGCGACCGTCGTAAAGCAATGCTTGAAGACCTGTCAATCCTTACTGGCGGTGAAGTGATCACTGAAGACCTTGGGCTTGATCTGAAGTCTGCAAACATTTCACAGCTTGGACGCGCAGCGAAAGTTGTTGTTACAAAAGAAAACACAACAGTTGTTGAAGGCGCAGGAAACGCTGAGCAAATCGGCGGACGCGTTGCACAAATCCGTTCTCAAATCGAAGAATCAACTTCTGAATTTGATAAAGAAAAACTTCAGGAACGCCTTGCGAAGCTTGCAGGCGGCGTAGCAGTTATCAAAGTTGGTGCTGCAACTGAAACTGAACTGAAAGAGCGTAAACTCCGCATTGAAGATGCACTGAACTCAACGCGCGCAGCTGTTGAAGAAGGTATCGTATCTGGTGGTGGTACAGCCCTTGTAAATGTATACAACAAAGTCGCTTCAATTGAAGCAGAAGACGACGTGGCAACTGGTATCAACATCGTGCTTCGTGCACTTGAAGAGCCAATCCGCCAAATCGCACACAACGCAGGCCTTGAAGGCTCTATCATCGTTGACCGCCTGAAGAAAGAAGAAGTCGGCGTAGGCTTCAATGCTGCTAACGGCGAATGGGTTAACATGATCGAAGCTGGTATCGTGGATCCAACTAAGGTTACACGCTCAGCACTTCAAAACGCTGCATCAGTAGCAGCAATGTTCCTAACAACAGAAGCTGTCGTAGCAGACATTCCAGAAGAGAATGCTGGCGGCGGAATGCCTGATATGGGCGGTATGGGCGGCATGATGTAAATCATCAACCGTTCAGAAAGGACTCTCTCTCACTTGGTGGGAGGGAGTTTTACTTTGTTTAAATGATTTATCTAAAATTAAAAATGTCATACACTGTATTTTGACAACATATTTTGAGGTTTAATAAACGATTGAAAGTTAGAAAGCGGTATTATTAATAATAAAGGAATTTATTTAGTTCGATTAAAAATAGTTTTTTTCTAAGGAGAGCTATGGTGAAGAAGAAACGGATGATGAACACTGACAATGAGCAGTTAATTACTCTATATAAAAAAATCAGCCAGTTGAAAAGGGATTTAAGTAACGAGACAGATAAACTAAAAAAGAGAAAAATAACAAAAGAAATAAAAAAAATCCAAGGTGGAATACCTCATCTTAAAAGACAAATATATGAAAGAGAGAAACGGGCTAATAACAGTGCAAAAAAAGGACATTCACAGCAGGATATTCTTATAAAACAAGAGGAAAAGCTAAGGGAATTGCGTGCAAAAGAATACTTAGAGACAAGAAAAAACATCATTAGCAAAGGGTTACGTCCGAAAGAAACAGATAAATCTGACAAATCATGTTCGTCGTGTGGTGCTCCATACAATTTCAATTCTGGTTTTAGCAGGTGTAGGTGTAGCTAGTAGTTTGAGTCATTGTTAAGCATCTAAAATTTGTTATTACAAAATTATGACCCTGTGTATAACATAATTCCCACACAACTTAATTCAACGAAATCGTGCAGGAGCTGTATTTGACACAGGGAACACTTTTAAAAAACCTTATACAAGAGAGTCTTTATCAGAGAAGAGTCTCTCTTTAACCAACTCCACCTGCTCGATCATATGACCAATATTTCCTTCTCCGGCATATAAGGACATATCAAAAAAGTTACGGTCTAAATCAGACCAGTAAAGTATATTTTCATCACCAGTCACAGCTACATCTCTATTCAATCTACCTGCATAAACTTCAACGTAACAATTTTGGATATGGTAGGCGAAATCCATTACATGATGAAGAGTAATATCTTTATTAGATATATTGGTCTCTTCAAGAAGCTCTCTATAAGCGGCTTCTATACCTGGCTCACCATTTTCAATTTTGCCACCTACTAAATTGCTTAACCCTTTATAGGGATCCTTCAGCCGTTCACACATTAATAACTTATCCATCTCTTTGTTATAAATCATTAATACGTTATAACCCTGCATGCTATCACGTCCTTGTTAAAAACCTGAACTATTTCAAACCGTACAGATCAGTCCGCTTTCTTCCTCGAAGTATACCCAAAAACCGGTCCCATCAACTCAAACGCATAACTCTCACTATTCACCTTCCCAAGCACCTGTTCACTATCATAAAGCTCCAGCATAAACCCAGCCATCTCTTTAGCCGTATGGAATTTCTGTACGTTCTCACTGTAGCTGAACTCATCAATCTCCCGTGCTGTTTTGACGAATTCGGTTTCTGTCATGGAAGGTGCCAGGATTTTCACTTTCAGGGCAGCTCCGTTATCCTGAAGCTCCTGGGCAAGTCCTTCTGTGAATGCACTTACGTAAAATTTGGTCGCAGCATATGTAACTGCGTTTGGCACGATTCTGTAGCCCAAGTCAGATGATACATTGATAAGCTGCGCACCATCGCGGTCAGCATAATCGTGTGCGTATAGTGTTGATAGGGTAGTGAGTGCTTCAACGTTTACACGGAGCATTTTTTCAATTTTCGTTACATCTTGCTCAGCAACTGCGGCACTATTCCCGAAGCCGGCGTTGTTAACAAAGGTTTCAATATCGTATTCTTTGAGACTCTCATATAACGCATGAACCTGTTCGCTTTCAGAAAGGTCTGTCGGTCTAATGATGACGTCCAGATCAGCGTTCATACTTTGGATTTTCTCTTTCAGATTGTTGAGCTCGGCTTCACGTCTTGCCACGAGAATCAGGTTTTTATCCCGTGATGCGAAAGCGAGTGCAGCTTCGTAGCCAATTCCTGAGCTTGCGCCTGTGATCACTGTATACTTCATCTGAATTCCTCCATTGAAATGTATTATGAACCTTCTCTTATCGTACTGTTAACTTTAACCAGAAAGCAAATGATGTGTGGTTCATGACAAACAATTTGAACACCCCAGCCTCACCTCCTGAATAGCTTAATATGAAGAGCATTCTCTAAAAGGGAGGCAAATTTCATGTCATCGTTCCATGATGATCACCTAAAAAAAGTGGTGAATATTCCTAACCCGCTGTATCAATCCTTACAGGGGAGATATTTTGTCGGACAGACGGAACATCTTCGGCTGGGAAAAGGAAAGAATGCGTGGGGAGGTCTGGTGAATCCATCAACATCTGATGTCGATTTATTTGTAAATGCGTTTACGATCACCAATCATTCGACTCAACCCTTTGAAGCTGAAATCTGGTTTAATCCTATCACTCCCGGGAAGCCGCAGATTTCGAAAAATGTAACGCCTGCGAACACAACCATTTGTCCGCTGCCAGAGCCGAAAGTAAAAATCGAGTACGCTGATTGTGTGAAAGGGTTTCCGAAAAAGGGGGTCATGGCATTCAGGAGGATTGTGCCGCCGCAAAGCACTTTGACCAGTGATGAAGATGGGAAATTCATCTTTCCACCTGGGGGGTCATTCATTATCTTTCTTGTGTCGCCGAATCATGAAATGATCCAGGCGGAGGTTGCGTTTGGCTGGTTTGAAAAACATATGAAGAAATAGCATGCTAAAAAGGTCAGCCGATTACAGGCTGACCTTTTTTAAATGGCTTGCTGCAGACTGATGCTGAATAAACCGGAGAGATTCCCTGATGATCTTTTCTTTATCATAATCCATAGAAGCCACGTGATAGGAGTTGTCCAGTACATGCTTTGACTTCAGTTCTGATTGAACAGATTGAAGGATGTAGTTTGTGTTTTCAGGCGGTACCACATGATCAATGGTGGATTGGAAGCATGTGATTGGTGTTTTGACTAAGGGCAGTCTCTTTTTCACAACATCCATGTAAGTTAGTAGTTGCTGATAGGCAAAAGCGGGCACTTCCGGGTAAGTGATCTCTGTGACGTTCGGATCCTTAATATCGGGCGCGCCTTCTTTTATAAAATGAGTCGGCGCCAGGTGATGATAGTGAGCCATTGCCGGAACGTGAATGGCAGGGTTAATTAATAGAATGCCATCAATATCCTGATAACGGCTGGCAAGGTCTAACGTTAGTGTGCCACCCATGGATTGTCCGATGACATATACGGTTGTGCAGCGCGCTTTCAGATCCAGGTAGGCTTTTTCAAGGCTTGAAAACCAGTCGGAAAATGTACAGTGTTCCAGATCTTTAGCATGCGTGCCGTGGCCTGTAAGTCTTGGTGCTGAGACGGTATAACCCTCTCTGGCAAAAGCTTTCCCTATGTATTCCACGCTTTGAGGGGTTCCGATAAATCCGTGACATAGCAGTATGCCGATCTCACTGCCTTCATAGTAAAAAGCTTCTGCGCCTGGGATGACCTGATATGCTTCCTTCATGATATTCTCCTTCCTGAATCTGAACTTCTGCTGATTTTAAAATTTATTTAGTCGCTCTTACTATTACTGGTATTTAACAACAATAATTCCTATCTGTCAACTAGGAATTAAAAATTCACTCTTTAAAATGCGCTGATCTTTCACTAAAAACTTGTAAGCTAGGGTGAAAAGCGGGTGCTGAGATCATATTAGCTGTGGAATTGTGTGAGCATTGTATCTGACACAGGGAACATTTCTAAGAATCCATATTCTATATGATAAAATGATGTTGTCATAAATTTTCAAAAATAGCTCCTTTAATGGAAGATGAATCGAGTAAATTCTATGTCTTATAAGTAACGGGAGGTCCATGATGCAAAAGGCAATCACTGTGCATTATCAATCCGATAAAAAGAATAACGTAAGTGAGTTAAATCAGCTGCTTGAAGAGGGATGGAAGGTTGTATCCCAGAGTCCTGTCGGGTTGGTGCCAATAGTATCGTCCCTGGTTATTCTGGAGAAAGAGTAGAGAGCGATATGATAATGACCGCCTTTTGAAAGGGCGTTTTTTTTTAGACTCCGGGTGTGTTAGGTGGACTGAGACCTTCTACATGTAAATAAAAGACGATAGAATATCATCAGGGTCGAGTGTGACGTTGCAAAATTAAATCATACATAAAGGAATGACATTCGAATGAAGAAAGTAAAAAAAGTTTTTAAATTCATGATTGTATTCATTCTTTTACTAACGGCTTTTATGTATCTGAATAATAGTTCGCTATTTGTTCAGGAAGAAGAAGGGGAACCAATATTACTGGCTCACAGAGGCCTGGCTCAAACGTTTCCGATGGAAGGGATAACCGGAGAGACGTGCACTGCAGAAATGATCTATGATCCTGAACACCCTTATCTGGAAAATACAATTCCCTCGATGGAAGCAGCTTTTGAAGAAGGGGCAGATATAGTGGAAATTGATATTCACCCTACGATAGATGGGGAATTCGCTGTTTTTCATGACTGGACACTTGATTGCAGAACTGATGGAACCGGGACGACAAGAGACCATTCAATGGAAGAGCTTAAAGCGCTGGATGTCGGCTATGGTTATACCGCGGACAATGGAGAGACATATCCTTTTCGAGGGAAAGGAATTGGATTGATGCCGACGTTGAATGAAGTGTTAACACACTTTCCGGATAAAGAATTCTTAATTCACATTAAAAGCAATGATCCGGCTGAAGGTGAGCAATTAGCTGACTATCTGGATGAGTACACGGAGGAAAGGAAAGCTGACTTATCTGTATATGGCGGGGATGAACCTGTTCTGGCTTTAAAGGAGAAATTGCCTGAGTTGCGTGTGATGTCAAAACAGACGCTGAAAAGCTGCCTGCTATCTTATGAAGCAATCAGTTGGACGGGGTATATACCTGACGCCTGTAAAAACACTCAACTTCATCTTCCGGAAAAGTATGCCTCATACATTTGGGGATACCCGGGTAAGTTCTTAAATAGAATGGAAGGCGTCAATACCAGGGTGATTCTTGTAGCTGGTGAGGGTGAGTGGTCAGAAGGGTTTGATCAGGAGTCAGACCTTCAGCGTATACCTGAGGACTATGATGGCGGGCTTTGGACAAATCGAATTGACCGCATCGCTCCTTTGATCAAAGAGTGAGTGTTGCATTTCAAGCAGCGCAAACGTGAAGTTGTCCATTCAAATGATGGAATAACGCAAAGCCTCTCTTGAACATGTCAGGAGGGGCTTTCTTATACAGTTTATTCCCTGCCTCAATGACTGGGGGTAAATTAAAATAAAATCACTGCCTGATTTCCGGCTGCGCAAGTTTTTATTCTGATTATAATAGAGATAAGAATACGTAAGGAATGAGGTGTTCAGCGAATGACTGACGATAAAAAACAGGAGTTTTATAAAGCGTTGCTTGAGAAGGATTCAGCATACGAGGGATTATTCTTTGTAGGCGTGAAAAGTACCGGCGTTTTTTGCCGTCCGACCTGCCCGGCAAGGAAGCCGAAGTTTGAGAATTGTGAGTTTTATAACACAGCTGAAGAGGCACTGCTGGCTTCATTCCGTCCCTGCAGAAGATGCTCGCCGCTGTCTCATCCGAACCAGGTATCTGAGCTTGTTCAGACACTCGTACAGGCAGTAGAAGAAAATCCGGAGAAAAAATGGCGTGAGAAAGACTTTCGGGAACTGGCTGTTGATGAATCAACAGCGCGGCGGCAATTCAAGAAACGCTTTGGGATGACCTTTGTTCAATATGCACGTGCAAGGCGAATGGGAATTGCGATGAAGGAAATCAGAGCGGGCAAGCCCATGATTGATGCCCAGCTGAGCACAGGCTATGAATCAGGGAGCGGCTTCCGGGATGCATTCTCAAGGATTATGGGGGATGCGCCAGCTTCAGCTAAAGACAATCAGATCCTTAAAGCATCCTGGATTGATACGAGATTGGGTCCGATGATCGCGATTGCAGATGAAGATGCTCTGCTCCTGCTAGAGTTTGTTGACCGGCGCGGTTTGGAAAAAGAAGTTGAAGTCCTCAGAAGCAAAACCCGTTCAGCAATTATTCCGGGAAAGACAAGACCCATTGAATCAATTGAGAGAGAACTGGATCTGTATTTCAAAGGTGAGCTGACTGAATTTCATACACCAGTCAGATTGATCGGAACGCCGTTTCAACTGAAGGTATGGGACAAGCTGAAGCAAATTCCGGCTGGTGAAACACGCTCCTATACTGACATCGCTTGTGAAATCGGAAAGCCAACCGCTGTACGTGCAGTTGCGAGAGCTAATGGGTCAAATCAGCTGGCACTTATCATTCCATGTCACCGGGTCATCCTCAGTGACGGTTCAACAGGCGGGTATGCCGGAGGGTCTGCTAGAAAGAAATGGCTGTTAGAGCTGGAAAGTAAGCGTCATTACCAGAATCAATGAATATCGGTTTCGAAAAGAAGTGAGAGGGCGTTTAATCTTTCACTTCTTTTTAATTTGAATGGCGCATTAATAAGTTTTTGTGCATGTCTAAGGGGGATACGCTTTATTTTGTCAGTAATCATGCGGATGGCAGAGGGAATCCCGGGGAAAATAATGATCAGTAGTACAGGGTTGTGCTTTTGGAATCAGGTTAACACCATACGATAGTACTCTCATGTGTTGAGGGGTTACGCTATAAACATGTACATGAAAAGACGCTCAGGATTTTGAGCGTTTTTAATTTTGATTTATTAAACTTGGTCTGATTTAAAAATGATCACTCATCTTTTTCATATGGAAATAATTCATTTGAAGATTCAACCTGCAATTGAGTTGTTGAATTGGTTCTTTGATTTTCAGAAGGATTCTTTGCTTTTTCATGATCCAGACTGCGTGCGACAGATTGGTGGAAAAAGTACTCAAAGATGGTCAGAGATATAGCTGATATGGTCGTAGCGATAAAAACGCCATCTCCAATAGTCAAGGCATCCGTCATAAAATAAATGACCGCAAAGGATAGGATAAAGTCAGCAGTAGTGGCTACCATGTTGCTTGATTTAGACAAAATTAACAAATCACCAACGATATATGCTGCTGCAGTTAATACAATAGTGATCCACAATACATTTCCGAAAGCTACATCAAAACCAGCACCTAAGATAATACCTAAAATAACTAAAGTCGCAATAAACTTAAGGGCGAATAATTTGATATGCGTCATGATTAACACCTCCAATCCATTATAGGTTCTCCACTTGATAGTGTTTTAATCAAAAAATTATTGGAAGTTAATTCAGATAAAAAACTTGAACCGGAAGAGTAAGGAAATTTCAATACAAATGGTCTGGTCATCCTGCATCCAACTAGTTATCTTTAGCACGCAAGGCTGCCCAGGTCTCATCCGTATAGTGCACTGAGATCGTACCTTCGGGCAATAAAACAGAGATCAGTGCGCCTGGAACAGTGAAGCTTTTCAGTCATTATACGAATGGAAGAGGAATTCCCGGGGAGAATAATGATCAGTGGTATAGAGTTTGCTTTCAACATCTGATTATGAGTATGCTATCCAAACTTGAAAAAACCCCTTCTCACTTAGTAAGAAAGAGTTTTTTCGGTAAGGGAATATCATTTTAAAGCCTTTTAATTGCCAGCATCGAATTGTCCTGAATGATGCCTGTATCTTTGAAGCCAAGTGAAGCGTATAATGTTTTCGCTTTTATATTACTTGTGTGATAAAAGAGGGAAACATATTCTGCTTTTCCATCTGGCATAGATTCAATATTCCTCAACAACTGTTCAAAGGACAGTTTGCCATATCCTTTGCCCTGGAAACTTTGATCTATCATAATATGCCAAATGAAATAGCTCTTAGCTCCGTAAAAAACTTCATGTTCAAATGATTCATAATCCAATGTATCAAAGATGTACATCAAAAATCCGACGATCACTTCATCTGCATAAATCGCAAGGGGAGTGGCCGGTATCCCGTCTGTGTTAAACATATGAGCATCCGCAAAGCTTCTGAGGTTATTTGTTTCAATCAATTCTTTCTGCTCTTCTCCAACTTCAAGAGCGATGACTTCATCTATGTTATCACCGTTTATCTTTTTTAACTCAATCATCTCTTTATCTTTTCTCCCACTTTTAAACGACTTTTTTTAGTTAGACAGCTTTCTTAAAAACATATTTATTATAGCAGAAGGTAGAGCGGATCCATAACTGCATTTGCCACAGGAAACGTTTCTAAATTTAGAGAGACGGTGTAGCAAATAAGAAAAGAGATAATCACACAGTATGTCACATCTTATAAATGAACTCTCTCATGCTTAAGGGGGTCTTTATGTTATGATGAAAAAATCAATATTCTTCCTTTTGTGATTTAGTTGATACTTTGCAAACGAGGTAAACGCCAGTAGAAACTACAAATAAAAAAATAATCAGTACAATATTCTCAAGTGAGACTTTATCTATCTATAAAACTGATAATATACTCTTCTAATATAGAAACTTCTATTTTGACCTTTTTACCATTTTTTGCGACGAATCCTTTAAACAGATTCAAAATAAAATTTAGTCAAGGAAATAACAAGCTTAGTTATTAGGAGGGGTTTTCTATGTCAAAAACAATCATAAAATTAAATCGAGATCTCTTGTGTTTTCAATGTCTGCGATGCGAAAAAACATACCCGGTTGGAGATTATGATAGAGGCTGCATGGAGTGTTTTCATGAGACCAAATCATCAAGTTTGACTGCAATATATAGAGATTCAAATTCTACTAAACAGCCCTTCGATACTTATTTATCAATGGGAGAAGGTCAAACGCCTTTAATCCCAATACCCTATAATAAGCAAAGCATCTATCTGAAGAATGAAAGCATGAACCCAACCGGCTCACACAAAGACCGTTTGAGTGCATACATTGTTTCGAAAGCTTTATACAATAAGTCAAAAGGCGTTGTGATTGCCTCAAGCGGAAATGCGGGGATATCATTAGCTTCTTATGCTGCCTATGCCGGGCTTGAATGCATCGTCATTTCCACAAAAGCTCTGAATGACAAAGTAAGGACTATCATTCAAAATACAGGCAGCCAGTTAATTCTAACCGATACTGCGATGGATCGTTGGGGAATTATGGAAACTTACGTAGAAAATGGCTACTATCCAGCTACAAACTTTATAAACCCTCCAGTCGGAAGTAATCCGTATGGTGTTCAAGGGCTAAAGAATATTGCATCTGAAATTAATTTACAACTTAGTGAGAAAGAAGCAACTCACATCATCGTCCCTACTTCTAGAGCAGATTTACTTTGGGGAATTTGGGAGGGATTTAAAGAAGAAAAAGAACGGGACAGACTGCTTTTTCTTCCTAAAATGTTTGCCGTTGAGCCTTTTCCAAGATTATCTGCAGTGATAAAAGGAGCTGACTATACGCAAGAATTTAAAGGTCATACAAGTCTGCCTTCCATAGCAGGCAGCACTGTTACGTATCAAGGGGTTAAAGCATTAGCAGAATCCAATGGTCATGCTGTGGTTGTCAAAACTGATGAAGCAATTGAAGCGAAAAAAAGTCTCGAGAAACGTGGAATTCACCTTGAGGTTTCTTCAGCAGCGTCAGTTTCAGCCGTTGACATAATCACTAAAAGTTTAAAACTTAATAATGAAGCAGTTATTGTCGCGATTGGCACCTCCTCCAGTTTTATAGAAATATAATATTTTACAGTAAAAAACGCTCAGAAATTTGAGCGTTTTTATATTTGGTCTATTAAACTAAAGCACTGGTTAGTTTGAGTGCAACTTTTCATAAACCTTATAAAATTTACTGAACTTCAAGTTGCACCATTCACTTTATTTAATCCTTCAAAATAAGAAAAGGATTTCATTCTTATATCTATTCTGTATACCATTTAGGTTTCAGTTCACTAAAGTAATCATGATCTTCTAAAAAAGTGTAAACTTTACCTAACATATCATCTAATTTGTCTGGGATAGTTTTTAATGTCCAGATTACAGTAGAGAAGACACACATTGCTAGATAAAGTGAATAAAGCCTCCAAAAATGTTCATCGGGTTCAGTATTATTAAAATATCCCTGTATTTGTCCAATTGAAAAAGGAATGCTTACTTCCCGACTAAAGATACCAATTTTAAGAAATTCATGAAAAGGATCGCCCCAATCATACCGATTAAAATCTATAACTCCCGCAAATTTTTTATTATTTACAATGATATTTCCCACATGAAAATCATCATGTTGAAACACGTTCGGACGCTCTTTCATGAGGTGTATATTTTCTTCAATAAAATTCATGATTTTATCGTCATTTTTAACTCTAATTCCACACGTTAAATAAGAATCAATATAATACTTATGTTTTTCCTCTTTCCTTGAATGCCACGAAGAGACATGATTTGGAGCCGGAAACTGATGGATTTTCCTCAATTCTTTCCCAGCTTCAAAGCCAATATTATATTGCTCTTGTTCTGAGTATTTTTGGATTTCTTCCTCGGCATCCTGACCCTCGATGTATGATGTAATCATGTACCCCCGACTCCCGACCTGACCCATAGAAATCGGCTTTGAACAAGTAACGTTATATTCCTGCATCTTTTCTAGAATAGAATATTCTTTCTTTTTTGATTCAAACTCTTCTAACTTAAAGGTTCTAAGAAGTAACTTTTTGTTTCCATCATTAATATGTATTAGATATTTTTCATCTGAGGAAAATCCTTTTTTAATTTGAATAACGTCTTTACAATTACTCAATACAGGAATCTGCTTTAATAGTGTTTCAATCATTTTCTCGCCTCTGTTCATTAAATTTTGAAATCAAATCATTGACTTATGACAGATTTATATTCCTTCTTTCACTAACCTGCTCCGTTTGTTCAATACTTTCTTCAACGCAACCCGTTAGCTTAATACACACATTTTAGCTTTCTCTTTTTTCAAAAATACTTTTAACGAACTCTTCCTTGAAATCAGTGTATTCATTCACTCCTTTTGATGCGTTTTTTAGATATGCCATTTTATATCTAAATACTCTTTTCTGGCGTATTCATTTGAATTTAGATAATCTCTATAGAGAACCATATTTATCCAAATCACTTTATGATATTCAACCATTTTCTTTGTAATTAGACAGCTTTCTTAAATACATATTTTTAAAAGGATTAAAGGTTCGAATTACTGCCTTCTTCTTTGTCCTTATCTTTCCAAGCTTTGCTTCCAAAACCCACTGCAATACAAGCAAAAATGCTCCCGATTAAAAGCAAGATTATTTCCATAAAGAAAACCTCCTACGAGCTATGTTAATGATTGTATAACAATTTACAACACCAAGCTTTAACGGTAAAACAACCTACTAACAACTCTATCTATAATTAAGTACGATTGAGAAAGCATTTAGTTCCAAACAATGTTCAATGATACTACCCGTTTTAATAAAAAATGACGGTTAATCCTTCCTGGATCAAAGCACCTGTTCATTTCAATATAATTCTTCACAATATAGCTTTTTAAAGAATAAAAAGATTACTTTAATAAAATCATATACACTTTATTTTAAATACATCAATCTTTTCATATCTATCATCTGCAACCGTTTCAACATAAATCCAGCCTCTATTTCTATAATAATCAGATGTATCCTCTGTTCTTAAATAAAGTTCATTAAATCCTAATTCTTTGACTAGATCTATGGTTCTCGCTACTAACTCTTGTCCCACACCTCTATTACGAGACTCTGGCTTCGTGTATAGAGACGCAAGCCAGGGTATATACATATCCCTTATCTTTAAATCGTTTTCAAATATAGATACAGTTCCTAAAAGTTCTCCGTTATCTAAAGCCAAAAGTGTTATCGGAAATGTAGTGGTCCCCGTATTTGTAAAGTGTGTTACAACATCTTCGTATTCCATCTCACTTCCCGTATTCACTACGAATTCCTTATAAATCATTTCAGAAACTTCATTAATCTTATCGGGATGATTTGATAAAAAATCAATATTCATTCGAATTCTCCTTTTGTTGATGTACGTTTCTTAAATATATTAATTTAGCTTGTTCAATTGAACTACCCCGTTCAAAAAGCTATCTCAAAGCTTCTTAGAAAGATAATATTGTTGATGGTCTGCAGTAGGATGATCTTTTATTACGCCAACCACTTCATAACCAGATTTCTGATAAAAGTCTGGTGCCTGAAAGCTAAATGTATCCAGTTGAATGAGCTGGCATTGATGCTCTCTTGCAATTGCCTCTATATGATCTAACAACTTCTTTCCGTAGCCTTTACCTCTAAGAGATTCATCAACCCATAAGAAATCAATATGTAAGTGATACAAAAAAACGTACCAGTAATGCCGCCTAAAATTTGCTCACCTTCATTTCTAAGGATAAAACTAATCTTCTTAACCGGATGTTTTACTTCATCAGGTAGTTTAGAAAGGTTGTGTTCAATTACTTTTTTACGAATATATTCACTGTCTTCCTGATTCCATTGCTGAGTTATCTGCATTTTTCCCTCCAAAAATACGATTGGATTAGTAAATAAAATTTATTCCTGTCCTGATAACGATGCTGAACATTCATAAGTGTGTCTGGGACAGAGAAGCTTTTATAATTTTAAGAAGTCACAGTATACCGGAATCTGCTATGTACTAAAGAACTCTCTCATTTTGAAAGGGTTATTTTATGATATCATAAAAATTGTCAATTGAAATTCTGATTTGAAAAGAGGGTTATCATGCAAAGATTGATACAGATTTTTGCAATTGCACCCGTTAGTTTAAGTACAATATTTCACAATCAGGTTGTTATCCTTCATTTACCCATTAATTTTAGAAAATAATTTAATTATTAGAAAATACTTTTATTAACCTGCTCGGAGGGTATAGCTGAATTAAGGGGTGTTAAAAATGGAAAAAATGACAAAAATAGCCGGATTGTTTACGGTAGCCTTTTTAATTGTGGGCTGTTCAAACTCAGGAGATGGGACAAACTCGCAGGCTGATGATTCTGTTGAAAATGAAGTGGTGGATGCACAAGAAAATGATGGTAACACTGAGGATAATGCTGAAGATCTTGTTGAAAGTGATGCCAACACAGAAGAGGAAGAAGGTACATCAGATAATGAAGACGTTGAGAATGAGGACGTGTCAGAAGAAGCTGGTAAATCCAATGAAGAAGAATCCGAAACATCTGATGAAAAAGAGAGTGAAACTGAGATTTATGGTGGAGCTCAGATGAGTCCGGCTTATTTTATTGATACGAAAGTCATCAATCAGCCTGACCATTTATATATTGCATACGCGATAGACCGTGATAGAGAAACTGAAGGAATGGTGTCTCCGGAACAGCGCTTAGAAACGTCATTATTCAATAATGACCCTTCAGAGCAGGATATACTCCGTTCGTATACTAATTTGACACTTGATACGCCGAACCTTTATGTTGAGTTTAATCAAGAAGGGAATGAGTTATCAGTCACTACTGCGCAAAGTGTTTTATTCTATGAAACGTTGTTTGGAATCAGTGACTTTTACGGGGTTGAATCCATTACATTTCTAAATCCCGACGGTGAAGAGAAGATAACCGTAGCTGAAAGAACAGTCGATGATACGATCACTGTTAAAGATGAAAGAAGTGAAACACGAGGCTACTATACAATCTATGATAAAGAGCTAGAAGAAACGCTATTTCTTGCTGGTGGTGAGTTAGAGGAGCAAGTTGTAAATGAAAGCGGTGAGCCATTGTCTTTCCCGGAAACAATTGAGAAAATGGGGTCGGTTGAGGCCGATATGTTTTATTCGTCAGCGATTGTTGAAGGGATAGAGGTTGTCTACTCGTCTATTACGAACGGTGTTGCGAAGGTGCGATACACGATGGATGAAAATGCAGTGACGGACGCAGATCGGACAGTATTTGAAAATGCTGTTCAATTGGCAGCCCTGGATTTTCATGCATGGGAAGTTGATCTAATCAATGACACGCTAAAAGAAATCCGTACGTATCCATTGGTTGGTCAGTAACATGAAGCTGAGAATGCCAGCCAAAAATAAACCCCCAAAAAATTAGAGTAGACATTAATTTTTGGGGGTCTTTATATCCTAAAAATTATCCCTGTCCTGAAAACGATTTTGAACATTCACTACAAATGTGTATTCAGAAGCACAAAAACAATTATTTTATATAACTCCTTAATTTCAATTGATTTGTAGTAAATATTCATAAGTGTTTCTAGGACAGGGAGTTTTTTGATGAACCGGCTTTTTTCATTTTGCTAATTATATTAAATCACCCGTTAGTCGAATAATAAGATATAATCAGAATTGGTAATTATTCATTAAATCTTCCCATAATTACGGTATTATAATAATTTCCATCTGATAATAGCTTATCCTTCTTTAATACTCCTTCTTCTTCAAAACCATACTTTTTATAAAGCATTATTGCTTTTTCATTGGTTTCGAGTACATTCAATGTAACTTTTTTAATTTCGTTCTTATCAGCCCATCTAATTGTTTCCTTTAAGAAGTTTGTTCCAATGCTATATCCCCATAAATCTTTTAGTACACAAACACCAAACTCAACTTTATGAGACATTCTTTTCAACTGATTGCCTTCACACCTTGAGAAGCCAACAATCCTTCCATTTGATTCGCAAACTAAAAAAAGATTATGGACACTTTTTGTATCCTCTTTGATTAGTTGTTTAAAACCTACTTCATCTATGTACGCTTCACCTTTTTCTCTATCCATATTTTCTGTTTCGCCATCTATCTGCAAACGTATTTCAGACAAGTTTTTCGCATCATTCTCTTTGGCTGACCTTATAGTATAACTTAAATTACAAATATGAAATTCTATTGGATTTATTCTAATTACAAACTCCTCCTTTATTAAACTAAACTGCTTCGTTTGTTGAATACGCTTCTCTGAATATTACACCTGAAAAAGTAAGCAATACTCTTCATTTCGCCAAATTAAAACCCAGTTCTAAGCCAATCGGAATCGAAGCCCATGTGATCAGGATAGAGATAATCAAAAATAGCACAGGATTTTTACTTTTAAAAACAAACAATCCGACTAGAAAACCAAATACCCAAATAGGTAAAATCACAAAAAACTCCGGGGCAACCCAGGTCTCATCGGTGTAATTCTCTGCGATCGTACCTCCTGCAAAAAAAGTAGAGATCAGTGCAGCGATTAAACCGCTAATAATTGTGTTAAGAACATATGCGACCTTTATTTTTTTCAAAATCATTTCCTCCTTTCTATCATGCGCGACCCACAAACAGGATAGAGTAGATAATCTAAGGGTATCATAGGTTCTATTATATGGAAATAAATGCCCTTTATCAGTTTAATCAGCATATGTAATTTCCAAATTCTGATTGTCTATTCACCCAGCTTGAATTAAGATGAAGTGAGAATGAAGAATCAGGGGGATGGCACATGAGTTCAGTTTCTATGAAAGAGCGGATCCATACGCTGGATATTATCCGGGGATTTGCGCTGTTTGGGATTTTGATTGCGAATATGGTTACGTTTAAGACGCCTGCGATGACGGATATCAGCGGTATGGTGGAAGGGAACAGCCTGCCGGAGGGTGGGATGAATGCTGCATTAACACTGCTGACTGCGTTTTTTGTTGATGCGAAGTTTTATCCGATGTTTTCGATGCTGTTTGGTCTCGGGTTTTATATTTTTTACAGCCGCCTGATGAAAAAGGGGTTGCCAGCGAAGAAACTATTCAGACGCCGCCTGATGTTTCTGATGCTGATGGGGCTTGTTCATCTCATCTTTATCTGGTCCGGGGATATTTTACATACCTATGCAATTACAGGCTTTTTACTGCCGTTTTTTGTGGAGCGTTCGACAAAAACGATAAAGATCTGGGCGATATCTCTGCTTGTGTTTGGTCCATTGCTGATGACCGCACTGATGCTGCTCAGCAGTGTCAGTATTCACTTTATGATCAGCGGGGGAATGGATACACTGGAAAATCTGAATGCGTCTTCGATTCTTGCGGCTTCTGTGATGGCAGAGGGCAGCTTTGGTGAGATCCTGGCATTCCGTTTTACAAATGAAGTGCTGCTGATTCTGGCTCAGTTCATGCTGTTGGTACCAACGATTTTACCGTTATTTTTAATCGGGCTTTATTTAGGAAAGACAGGTATGTTCACTGATATTGAAAATAATCTTCACCGCTGGAAAAAGATCATGTGGATTGGGCTTGCTGTCGGAGCGCCGATCGTTGGACTGGCAGTTGCCATTGATTATAACGTATTTGGCTGGCCGCCTTATCTGGCAGTGCCGATTGCAGGTGGATTAAATACTTTTGGCGGACCGTTTCTGATGCTGTTTTATGTCTCAGTCATCGTACTGTTCACGAGAAAAGCAGCTGTTGAAAAAGTGCTGATGCCGTTTGCGTCAGTCGGCCGGATGGCGCTGACGAATTATCTGATGCAGTCTGTAATTGCTGTAATCATTTTTAACGGCTATGGCTTTGGGCTGTTTGGTCAGGTATCGAAAACGGCGGGCGTGCTGATTGCAATTGCGATTTACAGCGTACAGGTTTTGCTGAGTCATGTGCTGCTGAAGCGATATAATCAGGGACCGATGGAGTATGTGTGGAGGAAGTGGACGTATTCGGGTGGGGAGAGACATTCGAAGGCTGCATGAAGTCCTTTTCAAATGGAAATAAAATACATCAACAAATGACTATTGACACCTGAAAAAAATTAACGTATTTTATTATTAATCAAATATCCGAGAGATTAAATTTTTCTTTGATGATGGTGTGGGTTTAAGCAGGACGTTAAACGTGTGTTGGCGAAATGAGGAAATCCTGATTGGTTGTCAAAGCTGGAATGAGAATAAATCGGTTTATTTCCTGGCTGAGGGGTTAGTCTGGGGATAAACCGATTTTTTGTTTGGAGGGAGCAGAAATGGTGATGAAAGTGACAAAGACGAAGGGCTCAATTGAA
The DNA here is from genome assembly GCF_034427455.1 of Jeotgalibacillus haloalkalitolerans. Classification (NCBI taxonomy): domain Bacteria; kingdom Bacillati; phylum Bacillota; class Bacilli; order Caryophanales; family Caryophanaceae; genus Jeotgalibacillus; species Jeotgalibacillus haloalkalitolerans. The sequence continues at coordinate 31,423 of NZ_JAXQNN010000003.1, forward strand.
GCTGAGATCAGCAAGGCGATTACCCAGTGGGAGAAGGATTTTCTCGGAAGGGGTTCAGTGTCTGTAAAGGCAGATATTTTAAGGGATATGATCATCGTTTGCCTGAATGGTATATTGACGCCTGCAGAATACAGTGTCTGCAAAACGCATGACGGAATGCTGTCGATCAAAAGAACGCGTTCCGGTCTGGTAGAGTCCGGTGCTGAAACGCTGAAGCAGATTATTTTTGATATTACTTCAGTAGAAGCGATCAGCTTTCATACGGATATCAGCTCCGTCACGGGTGAGCGTATTATGGTGTTTAAGCTCAATGAAAATCTTGAGAAAAGATTAATTGAGAAATAAAGAGGGAGTTCTTTAAAAGACAGTTTGTCTGTTAAAGGAAAACCGGCCTTTCCATGTGTGCAGCACATGTTGAAAGTGCCGGTTTTTTTATTGGATTCTTTTTTGCTGAGGAGGAAGAAGGATGAATGAAATTGTGATTCAGAATTTGATGTCACCGGTTGTGTTGTTTTTTGTGCTGGGGATTGCTGCAGCGCTTGTGAAGTCTGATCTGGCTTTTCCAAAGGCGCTGAGTGACGCGTTAAGTATTTATCTGCTCATTGCGATTGGATTGAAAGGGGGGATTGAACTTGCGAATTATTCAATCGAGTCAGTTTTCGCACCGATTTTAGCGGCTTTATTTCTCGGGGGAATCATTCCGTTTCTGGCGCTTGGTGCGATGAAACTGATCGGGATGGATTTGAAAAATGCAATTGGCATTGCGGCCACATACGGCTCCATCAGTATTGTTACTTACGGAGCGGCCGTTGCTTTTATGGATCAGACAGGCACCTCCTATGAAGGATTTATGAATGCACTTGTCGTGTTGATGGAAAGTCCGGCTATTCTCGTGTCTTTACTGCTACTGAAGGTGCTGGAGAATAAAAACGAACTCTCCGGATATGCTCAGCGCGCAGGATTTGTTGCCTTTCCATCCGGCTTGATTGATAAAGAAGTGATCAGGGAAAGTCTGTTTGGAAAAAGTGTTCTGTTGCTGATGGGGAGTCTTTTCATTGGCTGGATACTTGGAGAAAGTGCGATTCCCGCTGTAAAACCTTTGTTCATTGATTTATATGGCAGTATTTTAATTTTGTTTTTATTGAATATGGGGCTGATTGCCGGGCAAAGACTTCCTGAAATAAAAAAGTATGGGGTAAAGCTGCTGGCGTTTGGGATGATTGCACCGCTTGTCTTTGGAACGATCGGTGTCCTGGTTGGCAGTCTGATTGGCTTATCACTTGGGGGCACGGCGCTGATGGGTGTATTAGCAGGCAGCGCATCTTACATTGCCGCACCCGCTGCCCTGAAAACGTCAGTTCCGGAGGCGAACCCGTCCATTTATCTCGGACTGTCACTCGGGGTCACGTTTCCGTTCAATTTAATCATTGGAATTCCGGTTTATTTTGAAATCGCAAAATGGATTCAATAAGGAGGAAAAACAAATGAGAATGCTTGATCGTGTTGATACAAAAAAAGTGCTGGTGATTACTGATTCTAACCCTGGAGTTGATTCGTCTTTAACAGGTATTACGCAGAGGGAACAAGAGGAGCTGCTTGTCTTTAACAGCTATGGAGCATTGATTTCACAGCCTTATGGATGCCTGATGAGAAATGTGATTCTTGCCATCTACAATGAAGGGATTCGCGACATTTATATTGTTGCAGAAAAAGCCCCACAGCAGCATGACGGGGATGACCTGCTTGAGAAAATGAAGGAGGCAGGCGTCACAGATCAGACGTTAAACACATTAAATTACCTGGATGCTGTTCAGCATGACGTACTGAACTGGCTAGCCGGACCGTCTGATGTCCAGGAAGCGATGCGAAAAAATAAAGAGCTGATCATGAAGCATCCACTGATTCCAGGCACAGTAACCGTACGTACATTTTTAATTGACCCTGAAACGGGAGAGCGTGAGGAAATTTTCTAAAAGGAGAATTCAATGAACTTTGAGGATTTTGTAAAGGCCTATTGGAAAGGGGATCTGTATTCCTTTGTCATAGAAGCAATTACGTTTTACGAGATGGATTCTACGATTGAAACGGAAGAGATGAACAAACCTTTATCCTTTTTGTATTTAAGTTCTATCGCGGAAGAGAATATGCTCTCCAGACTGATCCATATTGGCACGGAATATGCTGATATTGAAGCAGCTTTTAATGGAAGAGTGATCAGGGATTATTAGGAATAGAAGGTATACTTTAAAAAGATCTGATCTGAATCAGGTCTTTTTTTGTGAAGGTAAACGTCAATCTGTTCTGTTCCTGTATAGTAAAAAGCATATTTGCGTAGTGATAAATATTCAAAAATTGGATCACTCCTATAATAGATAGAAGGGAGAATATCCACGGGATGGGGAGCATCACATTTAACAGACTCTAGAGGGGATCAGGTGGAAATCATTTTCTGTATTCGTTGTTCTTCATAACATCCATCTGGGTGTTTTATGATGCTGATCATCATTTCATCAGTTTTAAAAGGCATGCTTTTTGGATCCCTACTATCTTAGCAGGTCCGCTCGGCTTCATCTTGTATCTGGTTTTCAGAAGACGTGAAGCTTAATAGTGAATCCTGGTTCTTCGATTAAGTTGTAACCGCAGAACCAGTATTTTGTTTAATATTCTGTTTGTAAGACATCCAAGCCAGACATAGTGCCAAGCCTGCACAAAAAAGCAGAAAGTGTTTTCCTTCACTAATGAATTGAAAGGCTAACAGTGGACCGAGTGCAGCGCCGAGGTCCACAGCTATAGAATAACAGGTAACCATTGGTGCTTTACTTGGATGAGTAGAGATTTCGTCAGAAAATAGTGTATCAGTCAGTGTAGTGATAACGGTTGAACAAATCAGAATAACCACGATGAAGAATCCCCAGATAAAAAACGGCAGTTGGCTATCAATGAAAGGATACAAGCCTGCTGTAATGAGCAGTGCAAACAGTAAGATGGAATGCCTGCCTCTTTTACCGTCAGACATCTCTCCTATTTTTGGGGCCAGCAGTGGTTCCCATGCCCATCTCAATCCAAGCAGCAGACCGGCTGCCACTCCTGCAGAGAATTCCATCCCATTCACATTTAAAAATAAGCCATAATGCTTCGCCATGTAATAGCTGACCGTTGAAGCGAAAACACCCTGCAGGAGGAAGGAGACACTGAATCCTCTAATGAGTGTTACCTGGACGCCCGGGTTCCTCAGAAGAGAGAATTTCTCTTTGCGTGCATCCTGTTTTTCTGCAAATGATGTATAAGATAGCAAAAATACAAATGGTATTGCTAAAAGGCAAACGCATGCAAAGATCAGAGAGGTAGTCTTTAATCCAACCTCAAAGCAGAGTAAGCCCCCCGCGCCCATTCCAATCAAGCTTCCTAACCGGTACGTTCCATTATAGACACCCATTAATGTCCCTTTGTCAGAATCTGAGGATAGATGTACGACCAGCAACTGCCCTGAAATCCGTAATATCGCCCATATAAATCCCCATATACATCGAAGAATGAACCAGAATAAGAACCCATCTAAATAAAAGAACCCGACGTTTACAAATGTGGTTACACTAATCGCTAATAACAAAGCTGATCGAATAGATAAGTTTCTGGTCAATAAAGCTGCCAGCGGGTTAAGGGGAATCCGAATCAGACGGTTCACCGACAACAGTATGCCAACCTCTGCGAGTGAAGTTAATCCAACCTCCCTCCAGTAAAGAGGAAGCGCGATGTAAAGCATTGAATCTGTCATCAGACAAATCCCTGTGATCAGGGCGATCAGGATAATATTTTCCTTACTTGATTTTTTTCTTCTCATTATATAACCCTCTCTTCCATAAATACTCTAAGGGATATAAAATAATAAGAAAAATATATATTTATTATTTATTTATAAAAATTACTTATAGGAGAGGTTTAATGAATTTACATGCTTTACGGCAGTTTACCAGTGTCGTGCAAACAGGAAGTGTCACAAATGCAGCGAAGGCGCTGCATATCAGTCAGCCTGCAATTACAATGCAGATCAGGAATCTCGAAAAAGAGCTTGGTGTCACTCTCTTCAGAGCAAAAGGACGCGGTATTCAACTGACAGACGCGGGGGAATTTATCTATCAGGAAGCAAGGAAACTGTTTTCAGTTGAAGAGGAGGTAGAAAGGAAAATTGAACAATATACCAATGGTGTCACCGGTAAAGTCCGTCTTTTCGCCACCAATTTTCCGGCAAGCTACTTGGTGCCGGGCTGGATTGCAGGCTTCAAAAATCTTTACCCCTCAGTGGATATTGACCTATCCTCCGGACATACCGAGCGTGCAATAGAGAAATTGAAGACCTATGAAGTGGATATTGCCATTATCGCAAGCCATTTTCCAATACCCGATGACATCGAAACCACTAGCCTGCTTAAAGATGAACTCTCCTTTATTGTTCCGAAAAACCACCCACTGGCTTCCGGAGTAGTAGAATTCAACGATCTGACTGACGAGACATTTATCCTGAGAGGCGAAGGCAGTTCTACCAAAGCTCTAGTTGAGTCACTATGCCGTGTAAGGCAAATCCGGTTGAAGAAAGAACCCGTTAAGGTTGAAAGAATGGAAGAAGCAGTTAAAATTGTTGCCTCGGGATATGGCATCACTTTGGCCCCAACATTAGTGATCGCACCTTATCTGGAGGAAGAACAAATTGACATTGTCCAATTGAAGGATGTCCAGATTTCAAGGGAGATCAAACTGTGCCTCAGAAAAGGGGATAGTTTAGCACCGGTAGCGGGAAATCTAAGGGATTTTATATTGCAGGAGAAGTGAGACATTAAGGTTTTCTACCATTCACGGGTTTGTTCTTATAAAAAGTTGAGAATTTGAATTTTATGGTAAGATAAGGTGAGCTGAGATAGTAGGATCATTGTATAGAAAACAATAAATGTGAGAACGGTTATAGGAGGGTTTAACCTGAAGAAATTACATAAGTTTTCATTCATTCCATTATTCATCTTGCTCTTTTTAAGCGGCTGTACCGCGAATGCTGAAAAGGCTGATTTTGATATATTCCAATATAAAGATTCATATGTAGGTGATAACAGCGCAGTAGTGAATTCAGTGATTCATTTACAGGGAGAAGCGTACTTCAGTGGGTTAGAGCTTCAAACAAAAGACGAACCATATGGGGTTACCGTGAAATATGATTGGGAAGAATCAGCATTAGATGCGAAAGAAACAATGATTCACAATGCCTCTTATCTGTTTACGTTGCTGCAAAATGTGAGCTGGATCAGCTTTGAATTTGAAATGCCTAATGGAGTGGACGGGTATCAAGTGACAAGAGAGAGCCTTGAAGAGGTGTATGGTGTAGACCTGCTGGACATTGACGATGAAGATGAGTTGAAAGAGCTGATCGGGGAGCTTTTAGAAGATGAAAAGAAAGTAAATGATCTTTTAGATTAAATGAAGAGGACCATTAATAGATGTAAGTCATGTTTTGCAATAACAAGTAACCAGAAAGAACTCCTTCTCGCGTAATGGGAAGGAGTTTTTTCTTGTAAAAATGACGAATCACAATAAAGGGTTTTTAAATGATTTAGACGAAATCAAACTAGGCTGTATTTCAATAAAAAGGGGAGAAAGGAAAATGAAAGCAGACAATAGAATATTAGAAGTAATAAAAGTATTATCTCTGGTTGTCATCGCGATCAGCTCTGTGACTATTGCTTTTTCGCTGGCCCAGGGTGTGACTCTTTTAGAGGTGATAGGTGATAACTTAAGTGGTATTAACACTGCCTTGTTTGATTTATTAAATAGGGAGTAGATTGTAACAGACTTAGGATGGGGTGATTTTTTGAAAAGAAGTTTTATTCTTTTATCAGGAATGCTGATGATGACAGCTATATTATTCGGTTGTAATAACAGTACATCAAACGGTGAAATAGATAGCGACGATACACTTAGTGACCAATATGCAGAAGAAGAAAATATTTTATCTAAGGATGATGCGGAAGCTCTTGTGTATAACCAGCTAAATGATGAAGAAAAAGAGAAGCTTACAATTGATTATTATAAAGAAGAAGGAACAAAATACTTCATTAGAGTGTATGAAGAGGTAAATGGCAAAGAAAAAGTGATAAAGGAATATACAGTTGACTTTAACACTGAAGAAGTGCAGGAAGTACAATAACTACCGGATTATAACCATACAGAATTCCTTCTCCACACATCGAGAGGGAGTTTTTTCAATTAACCCCATTACGAATCCATTCATCTCCTGTATAGTTAAAGTATATTACTGGAAAAGCATCACTGCATTTAAAAGGATCTGACACGCTCCAATGGACTTAAGACTAAAGCCAACAAATCATAATAACAAGGGGAGTTACCATGCCTAACATCATCCTATCAACCGAAAGCGGCGCCGACCTGCCGAAGGATCTAGTTGAAAAGTACAACCTGCAAGTCGTTCCCATGCACATCATCATGGACGGAAAAGATTATCTGGACGGCACTTTACCAGTCCAGGACATCTATGACTACTACGACCGCACGAAGAAAATACCCTCCACCACCGCCACGAATATTCACGAGTACCAGGAATTTTTCACATCAATCAAAGAAAAGCACCCTGACAGCACCATCGTACATATCGGCTACACATCACAGGCATCCTCATCCTTTCAAAACGCAGTCATCGCTGCAGAAGAATTCGAAGACCTCCACCTGATCGACGCGCTAAACGTAACCGGAGGACTAGCAGCAGTTGTCTTATATACCGCTGACTGTCTCGAAAAAGAACCTGACATCGAACCGTCACACTTAATTGAAAAAATAAAAGCAGTCGTTCCAAAATCAAAACTCGCCTTCATCCCAGGCAGCCTGGAATTCCTAAAAGCAGGAGGCCGCGTCAGCAACATGGCTTCCCTGATTGGCGCACTGCTGAAAATAAAGCCATGTATAGAACTAAAAGATGGCAAGCTCGTCTCCACAAAGAAATACCGCGGGAAAATGAGCGGAGCGACGGAGAAGCTTTTTAGTGATTACTTAAAGGAATTTGATATTGATCGAGAGCAGCTTTACCTGATTTACTCGATTGGTCTTGATGAAGAGATCAAGCAGCGGATGGATGAAGTTGCGAAGGAGAATGGATTTAGAAACGTGAGATGGATTCAGGCTGGCGGGATGATTTCGACGCATTCGGGACCTGGTGGGTTTGGGGTTGCGGGGTTGGAACACTAAATAGGAGTAGAAAATTCAATAACTTATTCTAATGTATTGTGGGCACATTTTCATTCTAGATAATTGAAAAAGGGTTTATTTATAGAAGACTGAATATAGCCACTATGTTATGATTCTCTTTCTTGTATCTAACAGGGGTATATTTTAGAAAATAGGATTGAAGGAGGAGAGTATCGTGGCCAACCTTGACACTTTAATTAAATATGAGCGCGAAGGCACAAAGCTAGATTTTAAGAAGGAACAATATAGAAAAGAAAAGTATCAAGATCTTATTAAAGATATTATGGCAATGGCCAATGCTCCTATTGATGGAGAAAGACATATTGTAATTGGAGTAAAGGATAAGCCAGACGGCACTAAAGAATATTTTTCTTTAGACAGGGGAGAAATAGTTGATCAAGCCACTTTTCAACAAGTTATTCGTGAAAACGTTGAACCAAGCATAGAATTCTCTTACTATACACATGAAATAGAGGATAAGGTGTTTGGAATAATTGAAATTTCACACTGTAATAATCCCCCCTATATGATGAGAAAAGATTTTAGAGGGTTGAAAAAAGGCGAGTGCTTTGTAAGGAAGGGAAGTCAACAAGAACGAATGACAAGAAGGGATTTAGACGAAATTTTAAAGCACAAAGATAAGATACAATTCGATAGAAATATATGGGTTGGTTTTAATAGCTCTTTAAAAAATGAGATTAGTGTTAACGTTGTTGAAAAAATTGATCTGCCATCAGAAAACGCTCGAAGTCAAATAGAAAAAATAATTGCTGATAGGAAAACAAAGTCGAGTGAAGTAAATCAGTTATCAATTTTAGGTAAGGTGGGTGTAGGGTACACTAACTTTTTTGGTAATGCTCCTTATGAACAACGGTCTACTGAAGAACTGGTAAAGAATTTAGAGAATATTGAAGAAACTTATTACGAAGATGACTTGTATTACATAGGAGAAGAATTATCTGAGAAAATAAATTTGACTATTAGAAATGAAGGGAATCAATATTTAGAAGATGTATCAATAGTATTGACAATACTATCTCATAATATATGGGTGATGGATAGAATTCATCAAGAACCTAACAATGATTTATGGCCTAGACCAGATGTAGACCTAGACTCGCTATATTACCCTAATGTCACAGAAATAAATAAAGGTTTTAAAGTTACAGCTGAATTAGGTCAACTTAGACATAAGCTAGATACTTTAGCATTCAATGAGGATCTTAGAGTATTCTTCCCAAGAGATAGTAAGGGAGAGATAATAGAAATAGAATATACTTTATATGCCAAAAACCTTCCTACTCCTATAAATGGTTTTCTGAAAATAATAGTAAAATAGGTGTTATTGCTTATGTTGGTTTTTTATTTAAAAAGTGTTTTTGACCAAATGAAATTATTTGTTTAAACCTAAGAAATTACCTAAGAATATAGTGAGTATGAGATTTACATGGTTTTATAAAAGAGCTCCCTCTCATCATGATTGGGAGCTCTTAACTTTATGCATTTACCAATTCTTTAACCATCTGAGCCGACTGCCTATACTCTTCAGCAATAGCAAGCTTAGTAAACTGAATTGTTTTATTGTGGTTCTCTTTCACAACAGTTTCAATCTCAGTAAGTGAAACGTTGAAGAACTCTTTCCGTTCATTAATGAGGTTTACACGACGGTGTGTAAATGTTCTGTGTAATGCGTTTTCCAGGGTTGGTGCATCGTCACTGAAAATCATTGCATGGACATCAAATAAGAATGGAACAGAGGCGTCACCAAGTTCTTTGACACGATCCAGAGGCTCTAATCGGCGGGTCATTCCAATCTTATAGACGTTTTCTCCAAATGAGCCGATATTTGAAATGATATATACATAGCCAGCCCTAGTGTTTTGTGTTCTGTATAACACATCTTCTTTATTTTTCTGAGTTAAAGCAAGCTGTTTTTCCAGCTCTCTGATTTTATCCAGTAACTTATCTTGCTCACCAGGATTGGCTTCCGCCAGTTGAAGCTGAGCTTTCTCTAAAGCAAGAGTAAAATGCTTTTCTTCCTTTTCTACTTTCTCTTTAGCCTTCTCCAATTCCTTCAGTGCCTTTGCTTCTTCTCGCATCTGTTCTCTGATTGCTGCCTGTTCTTCTTTTTCTTCCTGCTTCTTTTGTTCAAATTCATACTTCAGATTTAATTCCTTAAGCTTCAGGTTTAAGTATTCAGTTGTAATCGATACATGCTGCATATCAGTTAATTTATTGACTTCAGAGAATATCTTTAAGATTCTTTTCTCACTCGCTTCAACATTATTGAATTTGACTTTACTAATCACATTGTCACATTCATTGTTAAAAGCTCTGAGAATTAATTTAACAGTATCTAAAATAAACTCTCTTCCTTTTTTCTTATCATTGCTTATCGTCCATTCAGTAGAATGATTAGTTGCGCGTTTTTCTTTAACGAGTTTCTTTTGTTCATTTCTAAGATCTTGCAGAGCAGTCTGATAAAGCTCAGAAGTTTCAAAACCATATTTCGGCTTGTAAAACCCGAATGACTGCATTGAGATTTCATCTTCCAGGTCTACAATTTCACTCTTAAGAATATCGACAGTCTCTGATACCTGCTCTTTTGATGTTAACAGTTCATTAAGAGAAGACTCGGTTTCTTTATGCTTTTCTTCAAGTTCTTTAAAGTCTTTTAACATCTGGAGTTGATTAACCAAAGTTTCTTTTTCATTCTCCAATTGTTCATTATGCTGCTTCAACTTCTGTTTTAATTCAACATCATCTTTGTAAGGAGAGAACTCCTCAAGCTCAGCGAGTATTAGTTGTTTTCGGGCTAATAAGGAATCCAATTCAGTCTTTAACTGATCAGTTGACTGCTTAATTTTACTGTAGTCCTCAAAACCACTTTTCTCCCATTCTAAACGGGCTTCTTTTAGTTCTCTCTGGCGGAAGATTAAAAGAGTAATTGCAGCTGCTAAAGGCAAGACTAAAAACCACATCGCCATCAATAAGGAAATAAACCATGCTGAGTAATACCATTTTTCTTTGTACAAATTAAAACCTCCAATCTAAATTTTTTGATGATTAAATACCTATTAAAAATACAAAAATTAAACAAATTAAGTATAAATAAACTATCTATATGTTATCATTAATTATCAGAAAATAAATAAAATTTCATTTTATGAGAGAAAATAATATTACAGGGAGTGGTAGTTAAATGAGTTTCTTACCTATTGATAGAATGTGGCTAAGAGCTGAAAACGGTAGAGAAGAATCTAATGTAACTTATTTTAATGATTTAATGTACACAGGTGAAATGGTTTGTAAAATAATCACATTAGGTATAGTTGCTTCAATTAGTGATAGTAGAGACAATCATAGGTATCGTCATTGCTATGAATTAGTGAGAGCAGACGGGTTAGGAAGTTGGGCTAAAGTTGTAAACGATTCCATTGTAGGACCATCAGCACAATATATTTATGAAGATGCTAGGGAGGAATTGCGAGAATTAACAGAGAAAAAACAAGATACTTGGCAAAGTGAGGCAGTTAAATCCATCCACAATTGTCTTAAAGTTGTCGATCCTCATTGTGAAGACTTACCTCATAAAGTTGATAGTCGAAAGTGGTTGGATTTATTTTCTAGGTTAAGAAATAAAACTCGTGGTCATGGAGCTACCACAGGTGAGATGTGTAACGCCATAGTTGATCCTTTAGAGAAATCTATAAAGCTAGTAACAGATAATTTTTCACTATTCAAAAAACCTTGGGCATTTTTGCACAGAAATTTATCAGGTAAGTATAGGGTTTCAAAGATTTCTTCGAATGCAGATAGTTTCAATTATTTAAAATCTACTAATATACATAATTATCCAAATGGTATCTATATTTTTTTAGATGGTCATCCAAGAAGGGTTGATTTATTTGAAACTACTGTAGATTTAAATGACTTTCATATAGCTAATGGTGGTTTTACAGAAAAAAAGTTTGAATTATTATCTTATATTACTGGCAGCACTATTAATTTGGACTCAAGATCATATTTATTACCAGTATCAGAACTCCCGCGTAGTGAAACACAAAGTTTAAAAGAATTAGATATAGTAGGTAGTTCTTTTACCAATATGCCTTTTCTGGGTGACGGGTACATTAAAAGAGCAGAATTAGAAGATGAACTTTTATCGTTATTAAAAAATGATAGACATCCTATTATAACTCTACTGGGTAGAGGAGGAATTGGTAAAACATCACTTTCTCTAAATGTTTTACAAACCCTTGCCAAGGAAAACGAAGAGAGATTCAAACTAATTATCTGGATCAGTGCAAGGGATATTGATTTACTAGAAGAGGGTCCGAAACAAGTAGCTCCAGACATAACTACTCTAAAAGAAATAGTTAAGGAGTATTGGGGTTTAGTAGACAAACTTGTATTGAAAGAAAAAAATGAGAAGCAGATAGATTTATTTTCAAAGGAATTAAATGAGTGCCAAGAATATGGACCTACTCTTTTTATTTTTGATAACTTTGAAACTGTTAGTAACCCAGTAGAAATGTTTAACTTTATAGATACTTATATAAGAAATCCTAACAAGGTATTAATTACTACCAGACATAGAGAGTTCAAAGGTGATTACCCGATAGAAGTATTTGGAATGAACAAATCTGAATGTGATGAATTAGCAGAGTCTACAGCAAACAGACTTGGAATTACAGAACTTCTAAATAAGAATTTTTATGAAGAGCTATACCAAGAGTCTGAAGGTCATCCATATGTAGTCAAAATTATTCTTGGAGAAAGATCAAAATCAAGTAAAGTAAAGGCTTTCGATAGAATAATTACTAATAGAGATGATATTCTCAATGCTCTATTTGAAAGAACATATCTGTTATTATCCGATGATGCTAAAAGAGTGTTTTTTACATTATGTAACTGGAAATCAATTGTACCGCAATTAGCACTTGAAGCAGTAATGTTACGTTCATCTTCATCAGGAATTAAGATAAAAACCACTGAAGCCATAGACGAGTTAAGTAGGATATCTTTTATAGAGGTTTTTACTTCGGAACAAGATGGACAGATTTTTCTAAGTGTTCCATTAGCTGCTGCAATATTTGGAAAGAGAAAGCTTGCAATTAGTCATTTTAAAAACTTTGTTGAAGCAGATACTATATTATTGCAATTCTTTGGTGCAGCTCAAAAGCATGAAATCAAAAATGGAATTGAACCAAGAGTGAATAGATTGTTCAGAAATTTAGCACGAAATATAAAGAGTGAACATACAACATTGGAAGAAAATTTGCCTATGTTAGAGTTTATCGCTAGACACTATTATAAAGCATGGATTTTGATTGCAAATTTGTCCGAAGAATTCAGTAAAGAAGACCCATTAGGAAAATCAAGGTTGTATTTAGAACACTACCTCGAATATTCTGATGATGAAAGTGCATCAATTGTAATTTGGGATAAAATAGCTTCTATTGATCAACAAAATGAAAACTGGTCGGGATATATCCATGCTTTAGTTGAAAAATGTTTAATACCTTCAGTAAGTTTTAAAGATATTAGTGAAGCAGCAAATAAAATTAACCACCTTAAATCACAAGATTTAACTGGATTTGATATTGAAGAACAACATGTATTACTTAGTAAATTAGCTGATAAAATGAAAGAAAGAATTAAAGAAGCTGATGCTACTGATTGTTCGAGGCTGTGTTGGATTCTTATGAGTTTAGATTTGCTTGAAGATGCTAATAAATACCTTGAACTTGGTTTAGATAAAGATCCTAACAACGATTACTGCAAAAGGTTAAAAAACAGATTGCAATTAACTAATGGGTAAATAAAAAAGCGTTGATCCCCCGATCAACGCTTTTCCCATTCCCACTCACAAAACATGCACCGAAAAATCCAAATCCGCCTGCAAATGCTTCTTCATTAATTCCTCAGCCTTCTCAGCATCTCTATCCTTAATCGCTTTATAAATCTCCTCATGCTCATCAATCAACCCAGGTCTCTTATGGTACACAACCGTTTTTCTGAACAGATAAATAATTGACTGCATCTGATCAATGATATCAATCATGACGGGGTTGCGACTTGCTTGAACAATTAAGTCGTGGAATTGTTTGTTGGCTTTCATGATTTCTTCGATGGTGCCGGTGCGGCCGATGTGGATACATTCGGCGAGTGCGGTGAGTTCGTCGTCTGTCATGTAGGCGGCTGCGGTTCTGGCGGCGTGACCTTCAAGGATCATGCGTACCTGGAACATGTGGCGCAGGTCGCTTTCGGTTGGTTTGACGACGCGTTTCTTTTTGATTAAGCCTTCATGTTATTGCTTCAAGGAAATAAAAAATAATAAAATTTCGCTCCATTTTGTTGGATGAAACGTATATAGCAAGAGAGAAAGAGATAGAGGGCTTGATAAAAGCTGTTTTCTAACTAAAGGAGGTTTCCAGATGATAAATAAAGCATTATATCAACTCTATAAAAAACATTGGATAGAGTTAAAGTTAGCAGTTGATCAATTGCCTGATGAGCTGAAGCCAACGCATCCATTGCTTTTAAAAATAGCGGATGAGGAAGGGTATAAAAAAGCCGGTTGCAGAATCATGATCGTGGGTCAGGAGACGAATGACTGGAATGGAAAGTTTGGTAAGTATGGAATAGAGCAGCTTCAGGATATCTACGCTGACTTTATGGCAAAAGACACAAAAGCAAAACGGACTTTGTTTTGGAGATATCAAAAAAAGTTAATGTCGGTTTTTCCACGTGATATTGACTCCGTCATTGTTTGGAACAACATTTATAAATTGGGCAAGCCGGGTAAGCGGGGGCGACCAAATAAAGAGACCAGAAGCATTCAGGAGCTGCATTTTAATATCTTTAAAGAGGAATTGAACATATTAAAGCCTGATATCGTCATATTTTTGACTGGTCCCAGATACGATGCTGCGATTGAGACTTATCTTCCTGGTGTTGTGATTTCAAAAGTACGAGAAGGCACTGTCAGGCAGATTGCGTATCTGAAACACGAAAACCTGCCGGATGTAGCCATTAGAACATACCATCCTCAATACCTAAATCGACTTACATCTGAGACATCTGTATTCCATGGAGAAACTCCTGCTATAACTTTACAGAATATAGCTGAAAAGAGTTTATGGAGCGAACCTGGAGAGAAGGTGAAATAAATATGAAATGTCCGAAGTGTGGAGGAAGATATATAGAAGATGTGACCGAAAAGCATGAGGTGACAGACGACTTCATTACGATCCAGATTGATGAAATTGTAAGGTGCGAAAAGTGTGGTTATGATATAACAAATCAGCAGCTTCCAAGAGTGATTGCAAAAAGAGACGAAGATACCTTACTTATTCAAGTTTCACAAACTCATTCAAGGATACTGAGTCTTAGGGACAATGTTATGTTCCCTGCCATGTATACGGAGGCACTCCTTGTAAAAGGGTATTGGGATGATGTTGAAGAGGAGTTTGATGCTAAAACACTGCTGGACAACGCCAGAACAAATGATTTTTAGTTGAAAATTAATCTAAGTAATAGATAAAACTGTACCCTGAGTTAAAGGCAACTTCCAAACGATTTATTTCATTATACAATTAAACAAAATTGTGTATGGTATCTGACACAAGGAACGTTTCATTATTTATTTTCATAAAAAACATGTATCCGGGACAATTACCCAGATACATGCCTTTAATATTATTCTAAGTTATTGACCGCATAGTCAGCTTCTTCTTGAGTGAACTGTTCACCATATTCAGAAACTAACTGATCACGAATTGCTTCTACCGACATACTCATGTCATCCTGATATGTCTTTGCTTTTTGAAGTGCATTTTCATTCCAATCTGCCTGGATATTATCAATTGCATACTGAGCTTCTTCTTCTAAGAATTGTTCTCCATGTTCTGAGACAAGTTGATCAAAGATTGCAGCTTTGGACATATACATTGAATCAGAATAGTTTTCACCTGATTTTAAGGCATTCTCATTCCAGTCAGCGTCAACATTATCAATTGCATATTGGGCAGCGTCTTCAGGGAATTGCTCTCCATATTCGGAAGTCAATTGGTCAAAAAGGCCAGCCTTTGACATGTACATATTATCAGAGTACATCTGAGCTTTCGTTAAAGCAGACTTAAATTCAGTTGGGACGTCATCCTCAACTGCTTCCTCTTCCGCAGGCTCTTCAGTTTCCTCTGCAGCTGAAGCTTCTTCAGTCTCTACTTCTTCTACCACTTCTTCAGCAACCTCTTCAGTTTCTTCAGCAACATCATTTGCGACTTCTTCCGTGTCACCAAGATTTGCAATCGCACCAAGGACGAAAATCACTGCAATTGTTACAAACCACCAGCGTTTGTAGATCGGCTTCTTTACTTTATCTTTCTTAGCCATTATAAAATCCCCCTAATAGGTATAATTTGTTTCGGATACAATGTTACAGCAAATTTGAAAAAATAAAAGACTTTATTACTTATTTTCTTCCAAAAAATTTACTGAATTTTATGATTTTCATAATTTAAGTGTATGAATGCCATTTTTACATTACATATTTCAAAATTTGAAAAGGGCATAAGGACGGGATAGAATGCATTTATATAAAACAATTTTCACTTAAAAAATCATTTCTTTAATAGTGTTAATTATACAAATACTAGAGTATAGGTATAATGTTTCACTAATTTGTGCTAACATGTACTGGTGTTAAAATACATAAATTAGAATTATGTGGGGGTTTACTTAAATATGAAAAAATTCAGCTACCTTTTATTATTAATTTCAATGCTTGCTTTGGCAGCTTGTTCATCAGAAGAAGATACAAGTAACGGTTCTGGTACAGCAGAGGATTCAAAGGAAAACAAAGAGGAACAATCTGTGGAAGTGGACAAGGGGTTACTAAATGTAGAACTGACACTTCCAGCTTCAATGTTTGAAGGTCAAGATATTGACCAGCTTATCGCTGAGGCAAAAGAAGATGGTGCAAAAGATGTAACGAAAAATGATGACGGTTCTTTAACCTATAAAATGTCTAAATCAGATCATAAGGAAATGATGCAGGAAATCGAAGCTGGTATGGAAGAGTCACTGAATGAGCTCATTACAGGTGAAGATTTTGTTTCGATCAAAGATATATCTCATAATGACTCTTTTGACGAATTTACTGTAACTGTTGAGAAGGAAGCTTTTGAAAATAGCTTTGATGGATTTGGTATTTTGACTTTAGGAATGACAGGAATGATTTATCAGGTGTATGACGGAGAGGACATTGACTCAGCCAAAGTTACGGTTTCTATTGTAGACGAAGCTACTGGGGAAGAATTTGATAAGTATGTTTATCCTGATGATATGGAAGATATCGAAGGCTAATTATAGTCAGATGTTAGTCTGGACATTATCAAATCAATTGAAATAAACAAAACGACCTTGAAAAGTGCAATGCTTTTCAAGGTCGTTTTAAATGTTAACGATCTGCAGTAAATATATCTTGGGTACGGAGACTTCCTTTGCGTAAAAACATAGAAGTCCATAGCCGACTTGTAATTAGTGGATATGTGACATAAATCAAAGAGCAAGCATAAGCATTGCTTTTAATTCGCTATCTCTAAGCCTCCACACTAACCCGCGTAGACCGGTCATTATACAGATCCACATCTAACTCATTCGTCACCTTACTCGTCAACACCCCGGCAGTCATACTGCCACTCACATTCACAGCGGTTCTTCCCATATCAATCAATGGTTCAATGGAAATCAACAGACCCGCTAAGCCGATCGGAAGGTTCAGGGCTGACAGGACAAGGATTGCAGCAAAGGTTGCGCCGCCTCCAACGCCTGCAACACCAAAGGAACTGATTGCCACAACGGCGATGACCGTTAATATAAACGACGGTGTTAGAGGATTGATTCCGACGGTTGGCGCAATCATGATCGCGAGCATGGCAGGATAAACACCTGCACAGCCGTTTTGCCCGATAGATAATCCAAATGAGCCGGCAAAATTAGCCGTCCCATCTTTTACACCTAAATTCTGCTGAGTCCGGATGTTCATCGGCAGAGCACCGGCACTTGTGCGCGTTGTAAACGCAAAAGCGAGAACAGGAAATGCTTTTTTGACAAACGTAACTGGGTTTAGGCCTGAGATTGTCAGCAGGATCAAGTGAATAATAAAGACCACACCGAGTGCAACGTACGAAGCAATCACAAATTTGCCGAGATTGACTATGGCATCAAAGTTTGTTGTGGCGACCGTTCTCGCCATGACCGCAAGCACACCATAAGGCGTTAATCTTAAAATTAATGTCACAACGCGCATGACGATCGCATAAAGAGAGTCGACAATCTTAGAAAATAATTCTGCCTGTTCCGGCTGTTTTCTTCTGACACCAAGGAACGCCAGACCAAGAAAAGCTGCGAAAATGACAACTGAAATCGTGGAAGTCGGGCGTGCACCTGTGAAGTCCAGGAAAACATTTGACGGAACTAAAGCAAGGATTTGCTGCGGAAATGTTACATCCTCTACTGTGCCATACGTTTCTTCTAATGAAGCAGCGCGTCCTGTTTCCGCTTCACCCTGTTCGATTTGAATCGCTTCAAGGTTAAAACCAGCAGTAGTTGCAATCCCGACAGCAGCTGCAATCGCAGTCGTTCCAACCAAAATCCCGATAATGAGTGCGCTGATTTTTCCGATATTCTTTGTTAAAGTCAGCTTCGTAAAAGCCGCAAGAATTGAAATGAAAACCAGCGGGATCGCGATCATCTGTAACAGCCTGATGTAAGAACCGCCAATCAAATTAAACCAATCAGCCGTCGTCGTAATAACGGCAGAATCGGATGGATAGATCCATTGCAATGCAAATCCAAGGATAATCCCGAATGCCAAACCAAGTAAAACCCTTTTCGAAAATGATACGTGCTTCTTTTTAAGAACGTAAAGAAAAATAATGAGAGCAGCTAACACGAATAAATTGACACTAACTAAAAAAATGTCCACAAAACTTCCTCCTCTAAATGAATTTTAAACATAAAAAACTTCCAGTCAGAAAAATAAACTGGAAGAAAAAACATCAATCCAGTCTTATCTATCAAGAAACACTTGCTGGAATTGGCACAGTACTGATGAGTCAGTCTGCTGCCGAGGTGTCATTGGGCCAGTCCCTCAACCTCTCTTGATAAGACGATTTATTGAGTTTATGAAGTATCCCGATAAAAATACTTGGTTTTTATATTAGCGAAACGCAGATGGACTGTCAATATTTATTTTTTCTGTCAAAGAATGCTGTTTGTGAAGTTGGGAAGGGGATACGTACACTGGTTTATATTCGTTTGAGGGCTGAAGTTCGAATTCCTTAGAAATAAGAAGGTGGAGGTATCACAAGTATATTCATCAATTTATTTTGTAGAACTGTAAATTGTAACGCCAGTTAGATAACTCTCGCATCATTTAACGTAATGATGCAGGAGTTATCTCTGTCACTTGAAACATATTTCAATTTGCTACTCTGTTTGATGAAGTAGCATTCATTCTTTTTTTCTGATCTTTACGCTCTAAAAATACTGGTAAGACATTCAGGATGATCGAAATAATTGTTAATACCCACAGTGCCCATTGAAAATTAACGACTTCCCTGACAGCTGACCAGTCTTCTCTTGCTACCTGCCCCGCTACAAAGCTGATCTCTGCACAAAGTGTGAGTGCTGTAAATGATAAGCCTGCAGCCATTGCGAGCTTATAATCCTTTCCTGCAGAAAACAAATAAATATTAATTAGTGTTGCTGCGATTGCAATAAAACCTAATATGATCCACATAACATTTCCCCCATAGATTTCTACTATTAAAATTTTCACTGGCAGGCGCATGATAAAAAACCTGTAAATAGTAAAAATAATTAATATTACCTTATCATAAATTCAATAACTGGAAGCAAATTTCCCAAAATGTATAATTTCTAAATAGAATTCAAAAAAAGCAGCAAAAAGATACTCGGTTGTATCCTTTTGCTGCCTCGCTCAAGTCCAAAGACCCTTAACGTTTAGTCCTCGTTTTTTAAACCCTGTCAAACTCAGATACAGATATAGGCGTGATTGGATCCAGACATACGATACCGCAGAAACAATTCAAGTCTACTGTCAGGCAGATGCCAGTTGCCTGCAGGTTTCTGATGCTGTCTCCAGGGAAGAAATCGCATATTGTTTTTGCTTTTCCATTTTCTTTTTCTTTTACTGATGCTGCAGGCGCACCCCCTCCCATCGGAACTGGAAGTAGTAATTCCAGCTGGACGCAGCACTTATCTTTTTCTCTGTCTTTATCTTTATCCACAAACTTTTTTGCCCGGAAGATAGGTGTTTCAACACACTTTAAAGCGGTCATTCCAGATCCGCCAACAGGTGATTTGTATACGCCACTTCCGATAAACGGTTTGCAATCTCCCTTGCAGTAAAGTGCGAAGGGAATAGTAGTAGGACCATTTCCATTCCCATTAGTCCCGATTGGTGATAGCAGTTTTCTGATTGCCTGGTCACATCCTGTTACACAGCACCCATTATTGTTAGCAGCTACCTCGTCCTGAATTCTCACAATCTCGTGAACAATACCACAGACACATGAATCTTTTTTTTCGCAACACATTTAAATCTCTCCTTTTCATAGTTGTTGTTGCATTAATATGTATATGAAAAGGAGTGACTTAATGCCTGTACAATAGCCTGATAGAAAAAAATAGACGAAATGATTTTAGAGTTTTATAGGAAAGGTGAAGGTGTATTGCCGGGCAAGTGTTCTTAAAATATATAAAGTTTTAATTTATGTAATGCTAGATTCTAAGGTATTAAAATTCTATAGATTTTCCACTAAATTAAGCCCTGCACCGTTTCAATCTCCTGGCTGGTGACAGAATCCCTCCCATTATTTAGTTGACTCCAATACCAAATCCGTTATACTAAAACCATACATACCGACCGGTTAGTTAGTAAAACAAAAGGGGATGGAAGTATGGATTTTTCTTATTCTGCTAAGGTGAAAGATCTTGAGAAAAAGCTCACTTCATTTATGGAGGAGCATGTGTATCCGAATGAAACGGTGTATGAGCGGCAGGTAAATGAAGGGGACAGCCGCTGGAGTAAGGTGCCGCCAATCATGGAAGAGCTGAAGGAGAAGGCAAAGGCTGAGGGGCTGTGGAATTTGTTTTTGCCTGAGAGTGAGTACGGGGCTGGCCTCAGCAATGTAGAGTACGCGCCGCTTTGTGAGATCATGGGGCGTTCGATGATTGGGCCAGAAGTGTTTAATTGTAATGCACCGGATACCGGGAACATGGAAGTGTTGGTGCGGTACGGAACAGAGGAGCAGAAGGAGAAGTGGCTGAAGCCGTTACTTGCCGGTGAGATCCGCTCGTGCTTTTCGATGACCGAGCCTGATGTAGCTTCATCTGATGCGACAAATATTGAAGCGCGGATTGAGCGGGACGGTGATGAGTATGTGATTAACGGCCGAAAGTGGTGGTCGTCGGGTGCCGGGGATCCAAGGTGCAAGATTGGCATTGTGATGGGGAAGACGGATCCCGGTGCTGATAAGTATGAGCAGCAGTCGATGATTCTCGTGCCGCTTGATACGCCGGGTGTGACGATTGAGCGGATGCTGCCGGTGTTTGGCTATGATCATGCGCCGCATGGCCACGGGGAGATTACGTTTGAAAATGTCAGAGTGCCTGCAGAGAATATGATTTTAGGTGAGGGAAAAGGATTTGCAATTGCGCAGGGACGGCTTGGACCGGGAAGAATTCATCATTGTATGAGGCTGATCGGTGCAGCGGAACGTGCGCTTGAGGAGTTATGTAAGCGTGTTGTGGACCGTCAAGCGTTTGACAAACCGCTTGCGAGTCAGGGCGTGATCCGTGAGTGGATTGCGGATTCGCGGATTGAGATTGAGCAGGCGAGACTGCTGACATTAAAGGCTGCTTATATGATGGATACAGTCGGCAATAAGGTGGCAAAAGCGGAGATTGCGATGATTAAAGTCGTGGCACCTTCAATGGCACTCAAGGTAATTGACCGGGCGATCCAGGCGCTTGGTGCAGCAGGTGTATCAGAGGACTTCCCGCTTGCAGCTCACTGGGCAAGTGCAAGAACGCTGAGGCTTGCGGATGGACCGGATGAGGTGCACCGCGCACAGATTGGCAGACTTGAGCTGAAAAAATATCAGGGGAACGGGAGGAATGAAAAATGAAGGTAATGGAATTGTTTGATCTGACGGGAAAGACAGCGCTGGTAACGGGTGGAGGACGCGGACTTGGTGAGCAGATTGCTGAAGGGTTTGCTGAGGCTGGTGCGAATGTGGTGATTTGTTCAAGAAAGCTTGAAGCGTGTCAGGAAGTGGCAGACCGTTTAGCAAAGCTTGGGGTTAATACGCTTGCGCTGCAGTGTGATATTTCGAATCCGGCTGATGCGGAGCGTGCAGTGAATGAAACTGTAGAAGCATTTGGTTCGATTGATATTTTAGTGAATAACAGCGGGGCAACGTGGGGCGCACGTGCAGAAGACATGCCGCTAGAAGCATGGCGGAAGGTGATGGACGTCAATGTGACGGGTACATTTTTAATGAGTCAGGCTGCAGGAAGAAAAATGATTGAGCAGCAGTCAGGCAAAATCATTAATATTGCTTCAGTTGCAGGGCTTGGCGGCACGGATCCCAGAGTGATGGACACAATTGGCTACAACACGAGTAAGGGTGCGGTCATTACGATGACGAAGGACCTTGCTGTCAAATGGGGCAGACACAATATCAACGTCAATGCGATTGCGCCGGGCTTTTTCCCTACGAAAATGTCAAAAGCAATCATTGATCAGGGGAAGGACCCAATCATGGAAGTGACGCCGATGAAGCGGTTCGGGTCAGATGATGATCTAAAAGGGGCTGCGCTATTTCTTGCCTCAAAAGCATCTGCTTATGTGACTGGTGACGTGCTCATTGTCGATGGCGGCACGCATGCGATGTAAGAGCGTGTGATATAATTTTAGCCATACTTTTAAAAACAGAGGCGTGAAGACTGTGAAGGAAAAAATTACGGAACAAAGTATACGATTATTTGAGAAAAAGGGATTCAGCGAAACGTCGATTCAGGATATCGTAGACGCAAATGGCGTGACCAAGGGAACGTTTTACTATTACTTCTCCAGCAAAGAAGAGCTGCTGATGGACATTCAGCTCCGCTATATCAATGATCTGCTCGAGCAGCAGGAAAACATCATGCGTGATGAGTCGAAAAACTGTAAAACAAAGCTGTATGAGATGGTGCATATGCTGATTAGCAATATCAAAACGCAGGGCGCCAGTGCAAAGGTATTTTTCAGGGAGATGCGAAACCTGAATGAGGAAAGACTTGCTGAGATTATCCCAAAGCGTGATCAGTTCAGACTGACAATTGAAGATCTGATCAAAGAAGGCATCGAAACAGGCGAATTCCGTTCAGACCTGAATGCCTCAATCGCAACATTCGGCGTACTAGGCATGGCCAACTGGAGCTACCAGTGGTACAACCCAGAAGGTGACCAGTCTGAAGAAGAAGTTGCGCGTTTATTTACAGATATGATTTTAAAAGGAATCGAGCTTTAAGATTAGAATTAAAAAATAAATTAGCAGTTGAAATTTTTTATACTTATTTTAGTGCAGCGGAGCGTAAGGCGGCGACTCCTGCGGCAGGAAAGGACGCGTGAGACCGAGCATGGCGAAGCCTGCGGGCTCACCGCCCGGCCGCGGAAAGCGTCCGCCTGAAGCGCAGCGAAACGGTTAGCAAAGTCAGTTCAGTTCTTTTTTTACACCAAACATACCAACCGGTCAGTACAAAGGAGGAAACAACATGAATGAAGTGAAAAACGTAACAGTCATTGGATCAGGCAGTATGGGACATCAGATTGGCATGCTATGTGCGCTCGGCGGATACGAAACAGTCATTCAGGACATCAACGAACAAGCACTGCAGGACGCAGAGTCAAAGCTTCATGCCATCATGGACCGCTGGGTATCAAAAGATAAAATTTCTGAAAACGATAAAATGAAAGCGTTTCAACGCCTGCGCTTTTCACAGGATCTTGAAGCGTCTGTAAAGCAGGCAGACCTCGTCATTGAAGCCGTAACGGAAAAACTGGTTGTCAAAAGAGAGGTCTTCAGAAAGCTTGAAGCATACGCGCCTCCTCACACAGTATTTGCAACAAACAGCTCAACCATCGTCAACAGCCTGATTGCAGACGTAACCGGTCGTCCGGATAAAGTCGTGAATATGCATTTCTTCTTCCCGCCGCTCGTGATGGACCTGGTTGAAGTCGTAAAAAGCGATAAGACAAGTGATGAAACGGCAGCACTTGCGATGGAGGTATGCCGCGTGATCAACCGGACGGGCGTACTGTTGGAAAAAGAGATCTCAGGATTTGTCGCGAACCGCATTTTAGGCGCGCTGCAAAAAGAAGCAGTCTCACTGTATGAACAAGGCATTGCAGACTTTAAGGACATTGACCTGATCTGCAAAAAAGCGCTGAACCATCCGATCGGTCCATTTGAGCTCATGGATCTGTCAGGACTCGATGTTGCACAGTTTGTGATGGAGCAGCGCTATCAGGAGACAGGCGATCCGGCAGACAAACCTTTTGATTGCATTCTTGAAAAAGTCGAAAAAGGTGAGCTTGGCCGAAAGACAGGTAGAGGTTTCTATGACTATTCAAAAACAGCAGTAACTAAATAAAAGGGGTGCAGGTTCATGCATACAAATGAAGTGACAGTCAGGTTTTGTGAGACAGATGCATTAGGCCATGTGAATAATACGAGTTATTTTATCTATTTTGAAGAAGCACGTGTACAGTTTATTGCCTCACTCGGCTACGGTATGGACGTCAAAGACTGGCGGTTCATCCTCGCTTCAACAAAATGTGAGTTTAAGAGCCAGGGCTATTTTGATCAGGTGCTAAAAGTGGAAACCTATATTACCCGCATAGGAACGAAAAGCTTTGAACTTGAGCATCGCATCTCCTGTGCTCAGACAGGCGTCTTAATCGCAGTCGGAAATGCAGTTGTGGTGTATTTCGACTTTGAAAATCAGGTCAGCGCGGCGATTCCGGATGACATGAGACGGGAGATGGAGAAGCATCTTGTTGCTGAGGAGGGACGCGTATGAAACAGGCAGATACGACCTCGGTAAAAGAAGGCGAGGGTCTGGACCTTGGCGTTTTGGAAACCTTTCTCCGCGGAGAGCTTGATCTGCCGGACGGGTCGCTTGAATTAAAACAGTTCTGGGCAGGGCATTCAAATTTAACGTATCAGCTGACGATTGGTGATTGGGAAGCGGTATTAAGAAGACCGCCGCTCGGACCGGTTGCACCAAAAGCGCATGATATGAACCGTGAGTTTAAGATTTTATCAGAATTGCAGCCACTGTTTTCACCTGCACCAAAGCCGATCCTCTTTTCAGATGATGAATCCATTGTCGGCAGTCCGTTCTTCATCATGGAGCGAAAGCGCGGGATTGTGCTGGATACGTCATTCCCTGAAGGTGTGAAAGTAACGCCTGAGATCTGCCGCGGACTGTCACAGACGATGATCGACCGCCTGGTGGAGCTGCATGCGATTGATTATACGAAAACGGGACTGGTTGACATCAGTAACCCGGACGGCTTTATGGAAAGGCAGGTGCACGGCTGGATCGGACGTTATGAGCGTGCCAAGACAGACGAAGTTCCAGAGGCTGAAAGGCTGCAGAAGTGGATGATGGCAAATATCCCGCAGAGTCAGGCCCCGACTGTCATTCACTACGATTATAAATTAAATAATGCGATGTTCACTGAAGACCTGAAGGAGATGACCGGACTGTTTGACTGGGAGATGTCAACGGTCGGTGATCCGCTGGCTGACCTTGGGGCTGCGATGAGCTACTGGATTCAGCGGGATGATCCACATCTGTTGAAGCACGGGCTGGGTAAGCCTTCAGTGACGGTAAATGAAGGGTTTCTGACGCGCAATGAATTCATTGAAGCGTATGCGAAAAAGAGCGGGCGAGACGTAAGCAATATGGATTTCTATTTAACGTTTGCCTATTTAAAGCTTGCCGTCATCTGCCAGCAGATCTACTTCCGTTATCAAAAAGGTCAGACAAACGATAAGCGGTTTGCTCATTTTGATCAGTTTGTAAAAACGCTGCTTGTCCACGGGGCGAGTGTGATTGAAGAATAATCTTAAGGAGGATTTTGATATGGAAAAGCGCACTGTATTAAATAAGGGAGCCGGTTTTTTATATTCATCGTCTGATCCTGAAGACATCTTTACACCTGAGGATCTGACAGATGAGCATAAAATGATTGGCGCGACAGCCAGACAGTTTCTGGAAAAGGAAGTAGCACCTTACGCTGAACGGATTGAGCGGCAGGAATTTGAAGTGGTGCCTGAGCTCATGCGAAAAGCAGGGGATCTCGGTCTGCTCGCACACAGCATTCCTGAAAAGTACGGCGGGCTCGGGCTCGATAAAATCAGTAAAGGCATTGTCGGTGAAATGATCGGATCAGGTGGCGGCTATGGGGTCGCGCACTCCAATCATACATGTATCGCGACGCTGCCGATTACATACTTTGGCACTGAAGAACAAAAGCAAAAGTATCTGCCAAAGCTTGCTTCAGGAGAATATATCGGCGCTTACTGTCTAACAGAACCTAATGCCGGATCAGACGCACTTGCCGCCCAGACAACAGCTGTATTGAATGATGAAAAAACGCATTTCGTATTAAATGGAACGAAACTCTACATTACGAATGCAGTCTTCTCAGATACATTTATCGTATATGCAAAAGTGGATGGACAGCATTTCACAGCATTTATCGTGGAAAAGGATTTCCCGGGTTTATCGCTTGGACCTGAGGAAAAGAAGATGGGAATTAAAGGGTCGTCTACAAGATCAGTCATTTTTGAAGACTGCCTGGTGCCGGTTGAAAATCTGCTGGGTGAAGTCGGCAGAGGGCACGTCATTGCGCTGAATGTACTGAATCTCGGACGCTTCAATCTCGGCTCTGCAGGGGCAGGGGTATCAAAGACCGCGTTAAAGAAAACAATTGGCTTTGTAAAAGAGCGTAAGCAGTTCAAACGCTCAATTGCTGAATTCCCTGCGACAAAACAAAAGATCGCCTGGATGGCTGCACGCATTTACGCAGCAGATTCCCTGCAATACCGGACAGCGAGCCTCATCGAAGACGCGCTCGGTGATTTAGCCGAGACGTTTGACTATAAGCTGATCGGAAAACAGATGGGTGAATACGCGGTGGAGTGTGCGGTGTGTAAGGTGTTCGGCTCAGAAACGCTTGATTATGTCGTGGATGAAGCACTTCAGCTGCACGGCGGCGCCGGCTTTATCCAGGAATACGGCATTGAGCAGATGTACCGCGATTCAAGAATCAACCGGATCTTTGAAGGCACAAACGAAATTAACCGTTTGCTGATCCCGACTCATTTATTCAGAAAAGTGATGAAGGGGGAAGTGGATCTGGCTGCCCGTGTGCAGGAGGCTTTTGGAGCGCTTAGTAACAGTGCGTCCGTTGAAGACGGCATTCTGGCACAGGAGCGGGCGGCAGTTGAGACGATCCGGAATCTGTTCTTAGTCAATGCGGGACTTGTCTATGAAGCGTATGGTGAATCATTAGTGGAGGAGCAGGAAGCACTGATGAATCTTGCGGACCTGGCGATTTTACTGTTCGCAGCCGAGTCAGCTATGGCCAGAACGCAAAAGGCTGTATTGAAAAACGGAGAAGAGAAGGAATCGCTGAAAATTGATTTGGCGAGAACGTATCTTGATAGCGCAATGTGGGATGCAGAGCGGATTTCGAGGGTGCTGGCCGGGAATGTGTGCACGGGTGAGAAGCGGGATGAAATGATCGCCTTGACGGTGCGGGCATGCAGTCGTTTTGGTTCTCTTGGCGGGCTGGTTGAGAAGAATCGGGGGATTGCGGAGCGGCTGGTTGAGAAGGGTGAGTTTGTTTGTTGAATAGATCCCTTTAAATAGAAGGACTTCTTCTCATCATGAGAGGGGGTTCTTTTGTTCGTTCACTCACTTCTGAGTTCCGTTTTTAGAATTGACTTGATAAAACTCATATCCATAACTATGGATTTTAAACTGGTTTCTAGCACGCTATATTTTATCTGCGAAGTATGTTAAAATAAATTAACAAATATGTTAAGTTATCAAAAGTGTTGTTTTTGAATATAATATTAAGGAGAAACGGGCTCATGGAATTTAATAAAGATGGTCTTCTCCCACCAGAGGATTATTCATTGACGCTAAATGAGCTGAGAAGTTCAATTCTTGTTCGTGGACCGCACAATGACTTGCCTTGGGATGTAAAGTGGAGATTATATTTAGTTGATAATTTAGAAGCATTGGTTCAGCAGTTATGGGATGTAGGTATTGAGAATATTTATATAGATGGATCTTTTGTTGAAGAAAAAGCTCATCCTAATGATATTGACGGTTATTTTGAATGTGATTTGAAGGAGTTAGCATCGGGGGAATTGGAGAGAAAACTCAATGCGCTGGACCCTTATAAGATTTGGACATGGGATAGCAGCAGTCGCAAGTCATACCGGGGCTTCACTAAAAAGCAATTACCTATGTGGCACAAATATCGAGTTGAATTATACCCGCATTTTGGTCAGCCTTCAGGTATTTTAGATGAATACGGTAACCAGCAGCAATTTCCTGCTGCTTTCAGAAAGACAAGGGATTCTTTTCTTCCAAAAGGAATTGTAAAAATTATAGATTAAAGGTGGTGCGCAGTATGATTAAAACTGAATCAGCTTATAAAAAGGCATTAGAAAAACTTCAGGAAGATCAAGACTTTATTCAGAAACAAAGAAAAGTGCTGGCAGACATGGACCTTACAAAAGAGCAAGTGGAGAAAGCGCTCCAGCCGGCGATCACTTTTCATGAACAATTAAAAGAAGAAGTCATCTATTATGAGCGGATCAAAAGAGGAGAGTTTGAACCGATTATCAATTTTCATAACTTAGGGAAGTCTTTAATTGCCTATCGTATCTATCTCGGCTTAAGTCAACAGGAACTTGCAGAGCGTTTGGATGTCTCTCCTTCGCAAGTTTCCAGAGATGAGCGGAATGAGTATTATGGAGCAACCCTTGAAAGACTTCAACACGTAATGGAAGCGATGCAAATGATTGCGAAAACGGAGATTCAGTCAGAGAAATTGTTGCTGGCATAGAAGAAAAGACTCTGATCAATTAAAGCTGATCAGAGTCTTTTATATATGGGGAGAATGTAACTGGCTCATCCAGTGTACGGGTATTATATCCATCACTGAAATCATTTCAGGTTTTTCTCATAACAATTGCATTCATGGACGCGCTTAAATTTGGCTTTAATATCATCCTGTTGATCCCCGGCATAATGTGCAAATGCCTGTATGATCTTAAATTTAGGATCATCCGCTTTCATTACTTCTTTGACTTCATTCTTTCCTTCAGCAAACACATGGAGATATGAGTAGGTCTTATCAAATCGGCTCTTTTCATACCATTTATTCACCCATTTATCATCCCTGGTCCAGGCTTCGAGATAGTCCAGCCCTATTTCTTTAGCCATCTGCTCTGCCTTTTTCAACAGCTTAGTTGCAATCCCTTTTCTTTGAAAATCGGGATGTGTGGCAATATGCCAGATCATGCCGCCAAGGCCTTCACCTCTTGTGCATACTGTTGTTTCATTTGCATCATATTCAATATCCAGCAGGCCAACAATTTGATCATTCTCTACTGCTACCAGTTCAATCGCTGGATTTTTATAGGTTTCTTTGTTCTTAAGTACATTGTCGTAATAGGCTGTATCCAGAAATGATAACACCCTGCAACGGACCCAGCCGACTTCATCGTCAGTCTTATAGTTTCTGATAATCAAATTTCATCCTCCAGTTTTAAAACGTAACCCTATGTTGATGTTATTGCAATACATTTATGTAATCAGACAAACTCATGTCGGAATAATATCAGTTTTCTTTTTTCTTACCGCCAGCAGCTACAATGCCCCCGATTAATGCAACCGCTATAGCTACCCAAGTCCAAAAGCTCATTAAAACCTCTCCTATCCTAAAAAGATTACGATGATCTTAAATTCTGTATTCTAGTTAAAGTAAAACTTAATTTGTTAAAAATTGATACCTTGGAATAGAGAGATGGTGAGTACGAGTGTCAATAATGAACCCGCAGAAGTTAACGTAATGATTTTTCGATTGTTATGTATTTTTTCAGGTTTTAAAAACTCAAGGATTAAAACGATCCATATAACAGAGGCTATTAAGGCAATGATTCCAGTTGACATCATATCATTTCCTTTCTTTGTATCCAGTTATTTTGTGTAATATGTCAACCTAAGTTTACCACATATTGAGGTATTTGTCATTTTGTTTCCATAGAAAAATGAAGTGATTTAGTGCGAATTTTACTGAGTGTAGAAGCTGCTTATTGTCTACAATTCACGATGGATCTCATATTAATACGAGGGATATGTTGTGAAAATTTTCTGAATATAGATTGTGAATATGATGTATGTTTGAAATAATTGGTATGAATCATGTTTGCATGTATTTACTATTATGAATATGTTTTTCTGAAATTTCACCCATAAGAGGAGTGAGGTAATGAAAGCTGTAAAAATCGGAAGCATTGTAATCATTCCTTTTATGATTCTGTTTTTGATGTTCAGTACCTGGATTGGTTACATTGCTGAAAATATTAGAGATTTCTATAATTTTAAATGGCTTGCAATTGCAGGCATGATAACGGGATACATACTTCAGTTTTATAAGATGTGGGCCGGAGTGATCGTGATTGCTGTCAGTATTTTTGTGTGGTTTTTATTATAGGCACAGCTTTTAATTTCTCAACATATAAGGAGAGTATGGATGATGTTTATCGTAAATGTGGAGGCAGCCATTTATAGAGATGACAGGTGGCTGATGATTCGTCGCAGTGAAAAGGAAGAGCATGCAGGCGGCGGGCTTGCATTTGTTGGAGGACAGGTGGACCAGGAAGGGTTTTCTTATGACATTCTGGAACGCAGTCTTGAGCGTGAAGTGTTTGAAGAAGTTGGTATTAAAGTTGAGGTAGAACAATATGTGAACAGTTCCTCTTTTATCACTGATACGGGAAAGCACGTTGTGGACATTGTCTTTTTGTGCAGACATATCAGTGGAGAAGCTTTTGCGAAAAGCGGGGAAGAGGTGGACAATGTCTACTGGTTCACAAAGGAAGAACTGCTCCGTCAGGATGAATTACCGGATTTTTTGAAGAGGAATCTTGAGATGGCGTTTAGGAAGGCCGTTTTAAGTGAGAGATGACGATCATGCTCAAATGTTTCGTGTAAAGGACCAAAAAAATTGTTTATAACACAAGGAACAATTTGGATGGGAAAAGGGATATAATGATGAAGTGAGTCGAAAGTCATGGGGGGTAAATAGATGACAATAAATGAAATAAACTTTTTGGGATATTATAAAAATCGTGATTTATTAGGGAGTAATTCATGGGAAAGCTTTAACAATTATAAGCTGTTAAATGCTGAACAGTTAAAATTCGATTGTGACCGTTCAAATGAAACAAAAAAAGCGTTAAAGAAGATATTTGGTGAGGCTCAATATACTGATACACTGATTAGTCCGCAAAGCTATGTAACGCTTTACATGCGGTATTATCATTCAGATTTATTAGCGTATAGCGAACGCTATAAGAAATTAATTGTGCCGGACATTTCAGGGTTAAAAAAGCAAATGGTGAGTGAAGGAATAGCTCAAAATACTGGAAAAATTAAAAATCAGGCAGTATGGGCATTTTTTGCTAAGAAAAATGATATTCATGTCCATGAATCGATGCTGGATTTTTTACAGGCAGTATATACATTGCCTAACTTCAGCAGTGTATGTCGTGGCTTTAATATCGGCAGGGCTGCTAAAACGAAAGATAACTTTATTATTGCTCTGCACCATATTTATCATTACTTTAAAAATCGGGAAGTGGAAAGTTCGAACTTAGACTCACGGGCTATTTTAACAAAGTTTTTAAGCTCGAATCATGTACGCCTGACGCAGGATGAAGTTGTAACAGAAGTGCAAAACTGGCTGGACCGTCACTCAAGTTTCGCAAGTTTTATAGAGACATACTATTTACAGGATTTCCTTGAAGATCCCGGTAACACTCACTCCAGTCCGAAAGAATTATGGGAGGGGATTTTTGATGGTAAGCTTCAGCCCTCTAAGCAAGAATTTATTCCGGCAATCACTTTCTTCACTGATGCAATAAAATCCAGAGGAGATCGAATGAGTGCTGTTTACTAATGTAAGAATTCATAGCTGAAAAATACGTATTAGCAGGCAGCAAAGATCATGATTTTATCTTATCACTGCCACTAATTCGATTGATGTAAAGAATGGGATGATACGTCCTGTCAATGGTTTAGCCAGCAAGAAATTTATGCGACGTTTGTTAAAGGGGAGATTAGCATTGGGAGAGACAATTAAAGCTTTAATGTTTGATTTTACAAGAGATAATCTGAATGCGTATGAAGTAGATAAAGCGATGCTGACTTCTGGGGAAAACCTGTTAAGTGATATCATGCAATTTGAAAGCATGAAATACATTGAATCCCCATTCACCAGGTTAATTGACATAGAATGTGATTACGCTAATAACCTCATTAAAGATGAAAAAATGAGTACTATTTTAGGGATAGATAAAGAAAATCTTTTCCATTATTATTTTTTCGATCGTATAAATAAAAAATCACACTCATCTACAAAGACCTATTTGAGTGCTGGTCATCCTGGAGAGTTTAGTATCCTGGCAAGTAAAACGATGCTTGAAGCAGGGGATCCTATTTTTGAAATACGTTTTAAACTGGAGGAGAAATGGTCTTCTTGGCAAGCAATCGCCGGTAAGTTTATTGTTGCGCAGAACTATCGATTCGGTCCTGGAGGTGTCGCTGAAGTCTACCATTCGATGACTGAAAAAGAAATAGAAAGCTTCAAACAGACATTTCAGATCAGATATAGTGGCTCTATCAGGTTAGCGTTAAACATGCCCGATACACTACGGAGAATGATTAACGATCCATTTGATCGTGATATTAGAAAATTGATTGATCCACATACTTTTCAAATATTGTTTGATTCGCAATTAATGCATGAGTTTTCTAGTGAAAAAAGTCAAGAGATCTGGAGTAAATTTGAAACCCGCTATAGATAATATGCTGGTACAGCAGATATATATAACACATCTATCACAGTACATCGTATCAATGAGACTGTCCGGTCGGTCATCCTGACGACTAAAATAAATCAGACTCCTGGTTCCTGTTATATAGTTGCAGTCATCAGCTCAAAGGAGGATCCGAATGTTTGAAGGAGTACAGCTTCCTGTCACGGCGACGCTAATTGCGGCGTCATACATAGTCATTTACCTGATTGACCGCTTGATCATGAAGGGAACATTAGCAGTTGCAGGTTTGTTGTTTTAAACATAACGTTATAAACGCAGAGAAGGAGCGGTTTGATGAAAAAGCGGTCTGAATTTGAAGCCTTCAATTGGATTAAGGAACAAACCATCCCGCTTCCGGAAAAGTGGGATGGATGCCGATTTAATCATCTGATTCCGCCTGTCTTTGAAGCATACTGTAAAATCATTCATCCGATTTACCGGGAGCTGAACGCACCGAATGATCAGGTATCCTGGAGGGAAACAGGGTTTTCGGATGGGTATCTTCAGCCGGGGGAGCGGATCCTGCTTCGTGATCTCGCGGAAAAGTATGGGCTTAACGTAACTAAGGAGTTAGAGCTTGCATCAATTGACCGGAAGACCGGTGAAAGGCCGCGATATCTGATTGGCGGAGGGGAAGGGGTATTAGACTACAAGTCACTTCATCAGGTGATTGAGATCATGAAGCCATTTACGAAAAATATGACTTGTTATTTCTATTATCATCTGTTAAAAACCGCTGATTATGAGGACAAATTATTTGAAGGCAGGCTCATTGACATCAAGCAGCTTCTTACAATGGAAGAAGTGAACGAGAACCCGAGTTACTTCTGGCCGGAAGATCGAAGCTGGTGTTTTTACTCAGACATTGATTTGGATTTTACACTTGTCGGAGGTAGCCGGGAGATGATTGATGCGTTGATGGCTGATACGTGGCTTGAATGTATCGAGACGGATGCAGACACGCGGGTGGATAATCAGGCTGATCAGCAGGAAATGTAAGGCAGCAAGTGTATGACTTAATTTGATTGCAGGAGATGTGACAGACGATGATTTTGAGAAAATTGATAGGTGTCTTTGTGGCGAGTCTTGCTACCATGTTCTTTTTTGCTGCCTGGCAGTATCAGACTGATCCATCCAATAGTTTCTGGGGCTGGTTCTGGTTTGTCGGGTTATACATTATTCCGTTCGTCTTATTTTACGGAATGCTGGTTTCTTTATTATCAGATATCCTGATCGGGAAATTCATTCATTACCCAAGGATGCTCTCTGCATTTATATTTCATTTGTTTTTTGGTGTGATATTTACCTTTGTAATCTATTTATTTCATGACACTTCTTTCGTTCAGTATTGGAATGAGGGCGGAGAGATCGTCATGATTGGAGCGGTTTTGAGTGCGTTGGTATTCTGGTTCGTTGATGAATTGCTGCGTAAGGTATTGGATCTTGAAAAAATCCAGCGCGCAATGTGATCCCCGTGAGAAAGTAAATCATCAAACAATAAAAAGTGACCTCCTGTAAGGTCGCTTTTTATTGTTTAAAATGGTGATGTTAATCGTAGAAAACAGTTTGCCAGCCTCTCAGGCCTGTTCATCGTCAGGCATGTCAATGTTCACTTCTTCTCCCTGCGGCACAATCATATAATGCACTTCACCGACAGCAGCATCAAGTATCCTGTCAGCTGGCACCTCGCTTACACCCTCAATCGGTTCATGGTTTCCATAAGCATATACTACTTTATTTCCGTTCTGCAGATCAAAACCGTCACTTGAATATGTACCCTCAGAATTCATATGATATGTACTCTCTTCGCGTACCCAGCCATCTTCACCTTCTGCAAATAGTGCAAGGCCGACACCGGAATCGTCACCGTTTTCCAATGCGAAAAAAGTCAGTTTCCCATATTCCGTATCAACTTCATCAAGGATGCCTGCATAATCATCTGTCAGATTGGCCAGCTGCTCTTCAATGTTTAACGACTGCTCGCTCTGATTAAAAAATGCAACGATCCCAAATGCTGCAAGAAACACAAATAGATAAAACGCAATCCACAAAATCCTTCTCAAGAGTATCCCTCCTCTAAATATTGGGAATGAATCTACTTAATATTAACATACATGTTTAAAGCTGAGTTGCTCTGAATAATTCTACGGGAGTCAATTTCAGTTCCAGGTCACTGATTATATAATTCAATTAATAGACATTTTCAACTACCAGTGCTAAACTCAAATAAATTAAAGATATCAAGAGTCTTTAATATCTCTTTTCAACCCCCCGGGAGGTCATCATGAAATATTCAAACGCAACTAACTATGCATTGCATACAATGGTTTATCTAACAATTCAGCAGGGAGAAAAGCTGGTAGGCGTGCAGGAGCTGGCTGATATGCAGCGGCTTTCACCAACGTATTTATCAAAAATTTTAACGAAACTTGCGAAGGCTGGTCTGATTGAGTCTACGCCTGGTGCGAAGGGAGGTTACAAAATCTCGAGAACTAAGCATGATATCTCTTTTCTGGATGTGATCAATGCAATCGAGGGTGAGACTAGCTTATTTGACTGTACAATCCATCATGAAGGCTGTCTGATTGAAAATGTGATGAGAAATGCAGAGGAGAATATGAAGACTGAACTGAAATCCAGGCTGTTAGTTGATATTGCTAAAGAAGCGGAAGCAGGGATGAAAAAAAGTTAATTTAAAAAAGGAGTGGAGCGCATGTTATTGGATTGTGCTGTGATTGGCGGTGGACCTGCCGGGCTGAATGCTGCTTTGGTACTTGGGCGGTCCAGGCGCAAAACAGTTTTGTTTGATGATAATAAACCGAGAAATGCGGTTACACAGGAATCTCATGGGTTTATAACCAGAGACGGAATTGACCCGCAGGAATTTAAGCGGATTGGGCAGGAGGAACTAAGCAAATATCCTGATGTAAGTATTGAAAGGCAGCGTGTACAGAGGATTACGAAAGTAGACGGACAATTCAGTGTGGAAGCAGAGGGTGGCGAAGTTTTTCAGGCAAAAAAAGTGATTCTCGCTACTGGCTTCAAGGAGGCACTGCCTGACATCCCTCGTGTTCATGAGTTCTACGGTAAGAGCCTGTTTGGCTGTCCCTTCTGTGATGGATGGGAATTGAAAGACCGTCCGCTTGCTATAATTGCAGAGGATCAGAAGGCCGTTCATATGGCAAAGCTGGTATCTAACTGGTCAGAGGGTTTAATCATATTTACCAATGGGCACCAGGTCATATCATCTGCAGAGAAGGCATTACTGGCCAGTAAAGGAATCGTAGTGAACGAAAAGAAAATCACTTCGTTAATTGGTAAAGAAGGACAGCTTGAAAAAATTCAGCTGGAGGACCAGACTGAAGTGCTTCGCAAAGGTGGATTCGTCGCCTCAGAATGGAAGCAGGCAGCAACGTTTGAATATGATCTTGGTTATCAGTTAAATGAACAGGGCGGAATTGAAACGGATCGTATGCAGCGAACTAAAACGCCAGGCGTATTTGCATGCGGCGATACCAGAATTTCCGGGGCATCTCAGTTGATTATGGCAGCAAGTGAAGGCAGTATGGCTGCAATTGCTGTAAATGCAGAGCTGGTCGAAGAGAAATTCAGTGAAAAGCCAGGACAGCAAAATAAGAAGGGGTGATGAACATGCATCACGGGAAAGTATCGTATTTAGAAAGTCCTTCACGCAGAGAGGAATTTTCACCGGAGCAGCTGCTGGATATGATTCCGTTGAATGAGTCGGATCACGTGTTAGACTTTGGAGCCGGAACAGGTTACTTCACTATTCCTGCTGCAAAAAGGGTAGAAGGAAGAGTCTATGCAATGGATATTGATCCTGACATGCTTGAGATGATCAATGAAAAGGTGGTGAAGGAGCAGCTCGACAATGTTGTCACTGTAGAGGGTAGCATGGAAGCACTTCCATCACCGGACGGTTCAATTGATGTCGTCATTGCTTCACTCGTCTTACATGAGATCCAGCCACTCGCCGCATTACTTGAACAAATGAAAAAAATTTTAAAGAAAAATGGATACCTCATTTGTCTCGAGCTTGAACCAAAGAAAAGTTCAGGACATGCCCCGAGGATTACACAGGAGGGAATGAAGCGGGAAATGATTGAAGCTGGTTTCGATATAAAGGAAGTATATGTTCCTGCGGACTCTTTGTATTTGGTGATTGCACAAAAGGTTAAATAATTTTTATTTAATTAGAGATATTAAGTGTCTTTAAAGTATTTAATAGGAAAACTATATGTCTACTCCTTATCTTGAAAACAATTTTGAACATCCACTACAAAAATATATTGCGTAAAAGAAATCCAGTTATTCTGATCAGGTCATGGATATATCTAGTAGTAGTAAATGTTAGAGGACAGGGAGTTGAGCTGATTAAAAGCTGTTGTGGAGAGTGTTTTCGAGGAAGGCACGCAGACTGGAATCTGCAGAAGTGACCGTTTAGACAATCCATTTAAACAGTATGTATAAATAAGACTATTAAACGTTTAAAAATCCCGCACCATTCAATTGAATGATGCGGGATTTTTTATTGTGATCTTGCTTTGTTAACGTCAGCTTCTAAACTGAAGTTAATTACAAAGCCACCCTAATCACTTTCTTATAATAAACCACCGACAAAATCCCAAAAATCGAATACAGTCCGGCATACAGGACCATCACAATGATCATCGGCGTCCAGAGCTCGGTTCCGAAAAAGAACCAGCCTGACCGGACAGCGAAATAGCTGTGAAGTAAGCCGACTGCGAGCGGAATCCCGAAATTGATGATCTGTTTTTGGAAGATACCCTTTAGCAGATCCTGTCGTGTAAAGCCTAGCTTTCTCAGGATTCTGTAATTCGGCTGTTCCTCGTCACCTTCTTCAACCTGCTTGAAGTAAAGAATGCAGCCTGATGTGATCAGGAAGGTGAGACCGAGGAAACCGACAACGAACATAATAAAGCCCATGCTTAGTTTCTGCATACGTTCTGTAGAATATTGGGAGGCACTGCCGGCTTCTTCGCTGAATGGCATGCTGTTAAACAGCTCATCAGCTTTTTCCACAGTATCAGGGTCCTCTAATGTAAACCCGATATACATTTCATATTCCCGCTGAATTTCCTCATTTATATCTTCAGAAAGCCTGTCATATACTGTCTCATCAACGACCGCTACAGGTAAGCCGCCCGTGAAATAAGAGGGCAATATATATTCATCACTCAAGCCTGCGTATTCCTTTTCAACCTCACTTGTAGCGCCGTACAGTGTGAGTGTTCCTTCATTCTGAAGATTCATCAGGGCCTGCACCGCATCACTGGAACCTGAGAATAAAATCTCATCAACGCTGATATCAAGTCCTTCAATCTGAGCATCACTCACAACTGACATGTTTGTTGTTCCGCCGTCAAATTGAAAGTCTTCCATATCAGTACCGACAATCTCTTCAATACGGATGTCTGCCTGTATGACATCAATCTGCTTTTCACTATACGCAATTGAATTGTCATTTAATACCTCGCCAAATGCTTCTGCATTTTCTGCCTGGGCAAATGTAAAATCATCAGGGGCAGAGGTCTGAGCCGTTCTTTCAGCAGAGTAGTAGGAGATATAGCTTAACGAGAGCAGTCCAATTGCCAGTGCTGACACCGTCGTAATAATCGTAAGCAGCATCGCGTTTGATTTCATACGGAACATAATTGAAGACAGCGACATGACCTGGTTGATATTCAGATAGCCGCCTTTATTCTTTCTGATCAGGTTAGCGATAAAGCTGACTGAACCTTTGTAGAAAAAGTACGTCCCGATGATTACACTCGCAAGGATAAAGATCATAGCTGAAAATAGCTGAGTGATAGATGAAAAATCTCCGTCAAACAGACGTGCCGATACATAATAGCCAGTCGCAATTAAGATGATCCCAAGCAGACCAATCAGAATTTCAACGAAGGACATCTTTTTCACTCTGCTCTCAGCTTTACTTTTCACATGGAAAAGAGAAAGGATGCTCTGCCGCTTAATATACAGCAGGTTCATCACCATGATTAAAAGGTAGACGGCGCTGAATACAAGCAGGGTCTGGAGAAATGCCTGAACCGAAAAGTTAAGTGCTGCCGTCTCGTCCACACCGGTCAGGCTGAAAAAGATCATCGCCACTAACTTTGAAATCGCAAAGCCAAAACCTGTTCCAATGATCAGAGAGAGGTAGTAGAGCAATAGATTTTCAGCGCTCAGAATAAGAAAAATCCGGTTCTTTGTCATACCGATCAGCTGAAACAGACCAATTTCTTTACTCCGCCGTTTGATAAATAAATTATTCGCATACAGCAGAAAGATTGAAACAATCCCGATTAACAGGACAGAAGCGGCCCTGATCCCTGCTGCGCCTCTTACCGAACCTTCAGCTTCATTCATTGAAGGATCAAACTGCAGTGTCACGAATGCAAAGTAGAGAGCAGCACTGAAAACCAATGCAAAGACATAAAGGTAATAGCTTTTCAGGTTCTTGCGAAAGCTCCTGAAGATCAGCTGATTAATGCTCATACTGAACACCACCCAATACACCCTGCGTTTTCATAATATCCTTCAGAAATGAGTTGCGGCTTTCGTCACCCTTATTTAGCTGTGTATAGATCTGTCCGTCCTTAATAAAAATGACGCGGCTGCTGTAGCTTGCAGCAACCGGATCATGACTGACCATTAAAATGGTTGACTGACGTTTTTCGTTTAAATGAGTCAGCTTGCCAAGCAGGTCAGATGCTGATTTTGAATCAAGTGCTCCGGTCGGCTCATCGGCAAAGATAATGCTCGGCTCGTGGATAAAGGCTCTTGCTGCAGAGGTACGCTGCTTTTGACCGCCTGATATTTCATTTGGGTATTTGTCAGCAATTTCTTCAATACCAAGATCCTGCGCGACTGTTTGGAATTGTTCAAGTGCATCTTTTTTAGACGTGCCGGTAATGGAAAGGGGCAGCAGAATATTTTCACGTACTGTCAGCGTATCGAGCAGGTTATAGTCCTGAAAGATAAACCCAAGATGGTGCTTTCTGAATTCTGCCAGCTTCTTTTCCTTACTTCTTGTCAGGTCTTCATTTTCGATAACAAGCGAGCCGTGACTCAGCCGGTCGATCGTTGAAAGGACATTCAATAGGGTGGTTTTACCGGAGCCTGACGCGCCCATAATCGTCACAAATTCACCCTTTTGAATGCTGATATCAATTCCTTTTAAGACTTCCTGCTTTGTAAACTTATTTCCGTAAAACTTATGAATTTTTTTCGCTTCAAGAATAGTCATTGCGAATTCCTCCAGGTGTTAAGATACATTTATTGTATCGGCTTAGGTGAGTGAAGTCCTTTGATTCTCCTAACAAAAAAGCAAAGCGTGTGACATTTTTGTCACACGCCCTGGATTTCAAGAAATTCATTTTCTTTTGGGAAGGTCAGCGTCATGGTCGTGCCGGAACCAGCCTCTGACTGAACGGAAATGCTGATCTCAAGCGGGTCTGCAGCTTTTTTTGCCAGATATAAGCCCATCCCTGTTGCATGCTGATCCTGATGATTGCCGGTTGATGTGAAGCCTTTTTCAAAGATTCTCGTCACATCACGGGGAGCGATTCCCCGGCCCTGATCTGTTACGGTCACAACCGTCTGACCCATCTGCTCACATGATTGAATCGTGATGTCAGTGCCTTCTCCGCTGTATTTAACGGCATTGGTTAACAGCTGCCGGAGAATAAAGGAGAGCCATTTCGCATCTGTGAGTACGTGCGTGGATTCAAGTTCAATCTCAAAGCCGATTTTCTTTCTCAGGCACCAGGAACGCAGCGTATGTATTTCA
The DNA here is from genome assembly GCF_034427455.1 of Jeotgalibacillus haloalkalitolerans. Taxonomy (NCBI): domain Bacteria; kingdom Bacillati; phylum Bacillota; class Bacilli; order Caryophanales; family Caryophanaceae; genus Jeotgalibacillus; species Jeotgalibacillus haloalkalitolerans. The sequence continues at coordinate 71,776 of NZ_JAXQNN010000003.1, forward strand.
CTATAGATCAGTGACTCAAGCTCAACCTGTTCAATAAACAGATCATTTTCAATAAAAGGGATCCGCTTCTGATGCAGCTGCTGGTCAAGCAGGTAATGAATTCTCAGCCATTCATACATGAGCGAAGACTTTAACTGGGGATCCTCTGTCCGGTCGATGATTAACTTCATCGCGGTCAACGGCGTTTTGACTTCATGAATCCATGACATCAGCTCATCCTTTTCCTGTTCAAGCAGCACCTTGTTCGTTGCAGCTTCTTTCTCAAGCTGTTCCAATGAGGACGTCACCTGCTCATAAATGGATGATTCAAACGGACTGTTCGGCTCAGGGAAACTGGCCAGGTCGGTTGAAGAATCCCGTATATCAAGCTCCCTGTAAAATGGTGTTTCTTTGTAATAGCGTACTGTGACAAATACAGCAGTAATCACAAGTGACAGAAACACATAATAAGTCATCGAGCTGAACGAAAGGGAAGGGTCCAGATACGCAATGATCATAGCTAAAAGCAGTAACAGCAAAATCAACAGGATCCAGCTGATTCTTTCCATTAGAAACTTTTTAATCATTTCTCCACCTGCTCAAGCGCAATGTACCCCTGGCCAACCTTCGTTTCAATCGCGTCCCCAAGCCCGATTCCGGCAAGTTTTTTGCGCAGTCTGTTGACATTGACAGTCAGTGTATTATCACTGACAAACCGCTGATCATCCCAAAGGAGATTCATCAGATCCTCTCTGCTGACCACCTTGTTCTTACGTTCAACAAGCAGCTTCAGGATAAAGATCTCATTTTTAGTGAGCTCAATCATACCCTGATCATTTTTAACCCGGTTACTCTCCATATCAATCGTTGCACCCATCCACATTCTCAGATCTGTTGTGGTAGAGCTGTAATTATATACCCGGCGCAAAATCGCCTGAATTTTTGCGATCAGCACTTCAAAGTGAAACGGTTTCTGGATAAAATCATCGGCACCCAGGTTCATCGACATGACCATATCTGTCGGGTGATCACGAGAAGACAGGAAGACAATCGGCACATTCGAATGCTCGCGGATCATGCGGCACCAGTGGAACCCGTCAAACTTAGGAAGCTGAATATCAATAATGACCAGGTCCGGCTGTACCTCAGTAAAGCTTTCCATGACCTTCTGGAAGTCCTTCACGCCAAATACATCATACTGCCAGTCCATGAGCCGGTCTTTGATCTCTTTAAATAGAGTTTCATCATCTTCAATTAATAGAATCTTAAACAAGAGAATCACCTGCGCTTTCAAGTAAAAGTATAGCAAATAGGAGAGATGGGAGGAAATGGGGGATGCGTATAGAAGAAAAACGCGGGTGATCATTCTCTTAGATATTGCGTAAAACGGTTCTCATGTATATTCTTTAATTAACTGGAGGTGATACCTGATGACAATTGTGAGTAACGTGCAGGCGTCAGAATTGGTACCGACTCATGCAAAGCCTGAATAAGTAGGCGATACTTTGCGTGGGGTTAAGGATCGACTATTAATCGCCAATCAATGTATCTTTCTATTCAGGTTTTGCACTTATCTCATAAATGAAAAGATAAGGAGCGGATAGAAAATGGATACAGCTAAAAAAACGGAACAAATGTTTATTCGAAATGACCAATATAATTTTATTGCACAGCAGGTCTACTTTATTGTGCACACTCAAAATACCGTGAATCATCAGGATACCCGGGATGGTGTAAAGCTTCATGCGATGGCAAAGGTGAGGGAGATGATTCCTGGCATGACAGAGAATCAGGAAGCCCTTCTGAACCGTATGACTGAACTTGAAAACGAGACTGAAGCGAGGACTTTTCTGAATGAGTTAAAACGCGACTGTGTGATTCCATTTCAGGCACTGACGAAGAAAAAAGTGGAAAAGCTATTTCCGAAAGCGAAAAAGCTGCAAATCCCTGATCTGGATGCGCTGGATTTTCAGCGGTTATCCTATCTTGGATGGTTTGATACGCGTGCTCATAAGCAGTATCTAATTGTAGAGTATCAGGGAAGATTGAAAGGGATAGCAGGTCACTTTGCTAACAGTAATAACAAAGGCATCTGCAGTATTTGCAATCATCTGGGTGAAGTTGCATTGTTTGTGACCAAAGTGAAAAGCGGTAAAGAGACGTATACAAGCAGAGGGAATTACATTTGCAAGGATAGTCATGTGTGCAATGAAAATTTGACGGATATAAAAAAGTTAGAGGTTTTTCTGGACCATCTTTTTCAATAGGGCGGTTCTCATGTAACGTTTAATCAAACTGTCTACGAAGCCATCGGAGATTCTTTCGATGGCTTTTCTATACACTAAACTTTAATTAGATCGCTGTTTTCTCTTCTGGGACTCATAAATTAACTGGTCCAGTTCCATACTCAGCCTAAGCGTTTCTGAATGCAGCAAACCGTTTGATAAACCGCTTTTGACCATGGCTTCGCGTTTACAAAGTATTGTAGACTCTAATTCACTTTCTGTTTTGTTCATGTGATCAGCTCCTTAAAAGTTTGACGTAGTAAATAGAAACGTTAAAACTGATGCATAGTGGAGCTCTTGGGTGTATGTAAAGAAAAAGTTTTCTTGCGTTTAGATCTTTTTGAGTATGGATTAACAGATATTTCAAATGAGCTATTTTCCTAATTTTAGATTTTATCTCTTCAACATTCTACATAATTTTACAGAAACATGTGGCTCATTGTAACAACAAAGGTTAATGTTTCTGTTTGCCACATTCACTACATCCGGTATCATTTTGTGTTTTAATAAATCATTATTAAATTGTTGGTTAATATTCTTACAAAAACAACGAGAATTGTGGCTTTAATTACCATAGAAACACCCATTCAATATATGTTTTATTGAATATAAGAGTATTAAATCACGTGATTGTACTTTTTAATGGTTAGGGGATCTGGGATAGCATGAAGCGGGAATGGTTAATTGAACTTAGAAAATCTAAAGGACTTACTCAACAAAAGGTTGCAGATCAATCTTTCATTGACCGGTCATATTATTCTCAGCTGGAAAATGGCTTGCGCGACCCCAGTCCATCAGTAGCCGAGAATATTGCACAAGTATTGGATTTTAACTTTATGAGATTTTTTACAGACTATATTTATTTTGGAGACTTTAATTCCCCTCTGAAAAAAGCTGTAAATGTAAACCAGGACGGTTTTTCTTACTTGAAAGACAAGAAAACTGGTCATGTGATGTACCACTATAGCAGTATTGAAGTGTTTTATAGTAATACGATTAAATTCATTCTTTCTAAAGTAGAACAAAACATCCATTGTATCATCATAGATCAATACCTGAATTATTCAAGAGTGATCAGTGAGTTAAAGAACTTACTGCCGAAAAATAAAATCGATAAATATGTTCATTTTTTTCATCATAACATCAGTACCGACCAACTCCCTCAGCACTTTTTTGCATTCATACATGAAAAAATAAATCCTGATACATATTTTAGTATATGGATTAGTGATACATCCTCAGATAGAAAAGATTCATTTCACTATATCAAAACTTTTATTGAGACCTGTGAGAAAGAGCTGAATGATCATGAGTGGCTGCTCGTTTGCTCATTTGATGCGCATAAGGTAACTGCAAATGAATATATTCGCATCATGAAGTTATTCGAATATATCATGACGGATCAGGAAATGGTTATGTCACCGTTTTATAGTGAGCATGCTAAGATGTTATCTTTCTTTAATCGTCTTGAAGATAAAGAGCATTGAATAAGAGACTGCGGAGGAAGCGTGCCCTTGCAGTCTCTTATTCTATCACTCGTTATTCGTTTAAACTCTGCCTTTCTCACTATATTGTGAAAGGTGGGTGACCTGATTATACTCCCTGATACACCACCTGCCTTCTGTAAAACCAATATGACTCATCCCCGCATTAATCAGCCTGGTCTTTCTCGAACCAATCTCACCGTTTGACAGGATGGATAAGATCGCACCAATTACTGCCCCGTGCGCCACAAGTAATATTTTTTGGTCCCCATAGTGATGATTGATTTTCTGCAGTCCATTCATGATCCGGCGATGGAAAGTTTCTTCTATTTCCTGATTGGGGTACTTTTTATCCGGAAAAGCTGCCACTCTATCTTCTTTCGTCATCCCTTCCGCATCCCCAAAATACCGTTCAGAAAATTCTTCCATCACGACAAAAGGAAGATACAGGTCCTCATTGATGATTTCCGCAGTCTTTCTTGCTCTTTGCAGCGGGCTTGTGATCATCACATCCCAATTTCCGCTGCTTAAAAACTGGCCGCATTCCTGTGCCTGGGCTACCCCGGTTTTATTCAGGTGGATATCCGTTGTCCCCTGAAGTCGTCCTGCTGCGTTCCAATCTGTTTCACCGTGTCTGACGATACAAATAGAAGTGATAATATCCAGCCCCTTTGGTTTCATTTCATAAAACTTTAATAATCCCTCACAACTCTGCCATCAAAAGCAGCCTCAATATGTTCATACTCACCGGTTGCCTCAACCAGTCTCGTCAGCATATTTTCCTCTGCAATAGAACTGAGATAGAGGTGGGAAGCAGATTCTTCATTTTCGATAGATGAATTCATTTGATAGACTTTGAGTGCTTCTGTTATATAAGAATAGAGGTCTCCGTTCCAGTACTTTTCAGCAAAATCCTCAAAGTTCATGGAAAGCTCCTTTCTGATAGCGTATTAAGATATTTCGTTTATTTTATCCTGAATCAGACCGGCAAGTAAATGATAACCTGCTTCGCCAAAATGAAGACCATCATTCATTAATCCTTTTAAGTATTCCGGATAATCCTCCAAAGAAAGCATATATGAGAAAAAATCAATAAAATAACTTCCTGTATCTTTGGCTACCTGCTCAGCAGCTGCTGCGTACTCACTGAGTATTTCGTTTGTTCTAGTAAACTGAACCTTTTCATCCACGGGTGAAGAGGAGATGATGATCGTTCTTTCAGGTTTCAGAAGCTGTGTGATCTGATAAAGATTTGATCTATATGTCTCGATATCTATCATTTTGTGAAATGCAGCATCATTCGCGCCAAATAAGACGGTGACGAAGTCAGGATTATACTGAATGACATCGTTCTCAATCCTCTTTAACGCATCATTTGTATTATCGCCTGCCACACCTGCATTGATAACTTCAGTGTTTTTTAATAGAGCAGTAAGCTTTGCCGTTAACATTGGCTCAGTAAAACCTTCATGTCTGGCAGTAATACTGTCACCAAAACAGACAAGTCTCAGCATAAACATTCCTCCTGCTCAATCCTTAATTAACCGACCTTCCAGAGCCGCAACGTACCTCTCAGCAGACCGCTGCACAGCCAGATCTGCCTGCCCGGTTACTTCTCTGTGAAAAGCATTATATAATTCACCGAACTTCAAAGGTTTCAGTTTCTCTGCAATATTCATGACGATTTCTGCCGGCAGCGGAATCAGGTTAGGGTAGCTGTACATGAAGCTGACCCACTTGCGGTCTGCGACTACCTGAATAATATCTCCTGTAAGCAGCACAGCCTGATGATCTGACTGCTTGGTCCAGTGCAAAACAGCGCCTCCATCAAAATGCCCGCCAAGTCTGTAAAGCACTAAACCTTCTGAGATCTCAAGTGATTCCCCGCTCCAGAAAATGATTCGATCAGTGTATTCCTGCACCCACTGTTTATCATCTTCATGTATGTAGATCGGACAGTTGAATGCCTCAGCCCATTCCACCTGTGTGGTGTAGTAATGAGGATGCGACAGCGCAATCGCGTCAAGTCCGCCTGCTTCATTTATGTCATTCTTCGTCTTATCATCTAAATACGCAATACAATCCCATAAAAGTCTGAAGCCCTGTTCTTCTATCAGATATGCAGTTTGACCAATTCCGAAATCCGGTATAGTCGTAATGCTTTTCATACCCTTTTGTTCATCAACGAAGTGATTTGAGTAATTCCCTGATTGCTGCATCTTCTCTAAAGTGGTCCATTGCTGACCATCGGGATGGACGTACTGTCTTTCCTCCTTGCAGATGATACATGCTTCTGGTGGGTGTGAAGATGCGGGGTACTGTGTGCCACACGTAATACAAATATACTTTTTCATACTTAATCGAAACCTCCATGTTGTTTCTTGCTAAATCCATTATATGGGCTTTTTACTGTAGAATATAGTGTAAGATAAGGGAAGGATTTACTTTGTTAAATAAATGAACACGTTTAGCTGAAACGCTCGTATAAAGGAGTGCAGAAATTGCGCATATTTGGAGAAAAAGAGAGCGGTAAAAACTATATCACCCGACCAGCTGTTTATGCTGTCATGTTCAATTCCGGAAAAGACATGATTGCAGTCATCCAGGTTCAGGATAGGAACTATTTTCTTCCCGGCGGCGGAATTGAAAACGGTGAAACCCATGAAGAATGCCTGGAAAGAGAAGTGCTTGAAGAGACGGGCATAGAGGTGAAGAACTGTCGCTTGATTGGCAGTGCCGGACGATATTTTTATGCTGTCAGTGAGGACACGTATTATCTGAGTGAAGGCCACTTTTATATGTGTGAAGCTGGTGAAAAGATAGGGGAGCCTATAGATGCGGATCATGTATTGAAGTGGATGGAGCCTTTTGAAGCAGTGGAATATCTGGTTCATGATCATCAGCGGTGGGCTATGAGAGAAGCTCTTAGCATTCAATAAAAAGGAGGCAATGAATAATGAGCAGACTTGAAGAGTTGCAACAGTTAATATCGGATATAAGCTTTACGGGAGCAGTGCTGGTTCAGCGTGATCAGGAAGTCGTGATTAAAGATGGATACGGCGAAGCAAATCGGAGTGATCACATTCTTAATTCTGCGGACACAAGATTCGGTATCGCCTCGGGCTGTAAAATCTTCACTTCCATAGCGATTTGTCAGTTAGTTGAAAAAGGCCAGCTGACGTTTGAGTCACTGTTGAAAGACTTGCTGCCAATTTCATTTCCCCATTATAGTGATGATGTCACTGTGCATCACTTGTTAACACACACATCAGGAATACCGGATTATTTTGATGAAAGTGAAACAGCTGATTTTGAAGACATCTGGAAAGACAGACCGATGTATCGTATGCAATCACCAGCAGATTTCCTGCCGATGTTCCAGCATGAAAAAATGAAGTTCGAACCGGGAGCGGAGTTTTCCTATAACAACTCAGGCTTCATTTTACTCGGACTGATTGTTGAAGAGCTGACAGGCATGGCTTTTACCGATTATGTAGAGGCTCACATTTTCAAGCCGGCTGGAATGACTGACTCAGGATACTTCAGAATGGATCAGCTGCCTGAGCGGACGGCGCTTGGATACATAGATGATGAAGATCACTGGAAGACAAATATTTATTCAGTTCCGGTGAAGGGTGGTCCGGATGGCGGAGCCTTTACAACGGTCAATGACTTGAATCGATTATGGAACAGTCTGTTAAGTGATGAAATCTTAAGTGAAGCATTCAGAAAGATTCTACTTACGCCGCACGTTCTGCAAAAGGGCGATATTTATTACGGTTACGGCGTCTGGATCTCTATGAAAGGGAAAGAAATATTGAAGTATTTCGTGATGGGCTTTGACCCGGGCGTGAGAATGTACTCTTCTGTGAATATGGTGACGAAGGTTCAAACGCATGTGTTATCTAACGCTGAAGAGAGTGTTTATCCGATTTTGGAAGCGGTGGATGAGTTTTTTGAGGAGTGACAGTTTGTATAAAGGAAGGAATCTAAAATGAAAAAAGTTGTGAAAGCCAGCGTTGATGATTTAGATCAACTTGTAGAGATCGACAGCGAAGTAATTGGCAACACAAGCCGAAAAGATTTCATTAAAAATGCGATTGAAGCAGAGGCTTGCCTGATCGCTTTAGAAAATGATGAGGTTGCAGGTTATTTAATTTATGACACTCACTTTTTTGGCTGTTCTTTCATCTCAATGATCATTGTATCGCCAGCCAAAAGGCGCAAAGGGTTTGCCAGCCTGCTGATGAATCATATGGTGAGTCACTCTGAAACTGAGAAGGTATTTTCATCTGCTAATCGTTCAAATCATGATATGCAAAAAGTGTTCGAAGCGAATGGTTTTGTTGAAAGTGGCGTCATAGAGAATCTGGATGAAGGAGATCCTGAGATTGTTTACTTTAAATCAGTGAAGGAGAAGCAATAATTGCTTGTTGACCTCTGAATTTCCTGGGAAATTAACTGAAAGAAAAATCATAACATCATTTCAAGGAGAACTGACATGAATAATAAAAAGAAACTGAGTATCCTGTCTATGACAGCTATAGCATTTCTAATGCTGTCAGCAGGTCTTAATGTTCAATCTTATAACCATGCGAAAAATGCCTGTATCGCAAATGACACGACCCCTGTGGTGGATAAAAGTCTGCTCGTTTTTAATTGGAGTGTTTCCTGTCGATAGAGCGTCACACAATCTGTTACATATTGAATCTCATTAAAAAAGAAGGTACGTGAATGGAATTACTGACTGAAAAACTATTATTTATCGCATTATTTATATTTATTATTCATTCAATCGAAACGCTTGCCTATGCTGTCAGGCTATCAGGTGCAAGGGTGAGAATGATCGCGTCCGCTTTATCCCTTTTTAATATCATGGTCATCGTTTCAAGGCTGGCCAATATGATGCAGCAGCCTTTCACAGGGAGCCTCATTGATACAGCGCCAAAGGAGAACACGCTTCAGTTTGTAGAGATGCAGTTCAGGATTCTGATTGGTGCATCAACGGTTGGAACCGTATTTGGCATCATTTTACTTCCTACCTTTATCGCATTATTCTCAAGAGCCATCATTCATTTATCAGAGGAAAAAGGTTCTGTTCCTTCTCTAATGAAAAGGTTACTTTCATTACAATACATAAAGCGGGGGATTACCCATTTCAGCCTGCCTAAGTTTTCATATCTGCAGAATACCGGCGTGAGGGATATTCCAATCAGACTGTTTTTAGTGAATATGGTCATCACCGCGATCTATACAATTGGCGTATTATCCGCTCTATATGCTGCTTTATTAGCGCCTGATAATGCGGCAACGGCGATCATGGCATCAGGATTGATTAATGGGATTGCAACGATACTGCTGGTTATTTTTATTGATCCGAAAATCTCCGTGATTGCAGACGACGTGGTCAATCAGAGAGGAAGCTATAACAGGCTGAAAAGTATGTCGATTATGATGGTGTTTTCAAGGCTGCTGGGTACAATCCTTGCTCAATTTTTATTCATATGGGGAGCAAAATACATTGCCTGGTTTACACATTTCCTTGCGTAGTTTATTGAAAATACGAAGTCTAAATTGGAATCATATGTCGTTCAATTTAGAATTGCAAAACTTAACGTTAACTTAAGAAATGAACACTTCATAGACTATAAAATGGCACCTTTTCAGAGTGCTATTTTAGATGAATTGATTTGTATAAAACTTTAACGGTTACTTAAAAAAGTTACCAAAATAAAAAAGCATCTCATTTTGAGGTGCTCTTTTTAGTGATTAGACATTGTGATTCCATCCTGCTTAATAAAAGACATTATCTAAGGAAATAAGCAAGGATAGGAAGTAGAATTAATACAACAAGACTTTGGATGAAAGTAATCATAATATCTTTTTTCCAACTGTTTTTTTCAGGGTAGCGATTAGCTACTCTTTGGAACACAAAAAACACTACCCACCAGAAGATGAGTGTTAAAAGTGCGGAACCGAAACTACCATACATATCAATATACAACCTGCAACACCCCCATGACATTAACAATTCTTATTTAAATGATAACACGAAGTTTTACTCTATTGGATTTATTCACTTTATTAAAATAATCCTCCCATATATGCAATCAGCAATTCCTTAAGAGGACTCATTTTTGGAGTCTTCTTTTTAAGTTATCTGCTAAATTAAGCTTGAGATACCCTGTGCATTTTGAAATAATTGGTATCAGAGAATGATTGGAACATGAAGAAGGCTGGTGAAAAATTAATGGAATCTCAACTGATTATTTTGCGTGGCAATTCAGGTAGTGGAAAAACGACGATTGCGAAGCGCCTGCAGCGGCATTTAGGTCTAGGTACGCTGCTGGTTTCCCAGGATGTTGTTCGCCGGGATATGCTGATGGTTCACGACCGGGAGGGGAATCCTTCGATTGATCTTACCCGGCAGATTGCTGAATACGGTAAAGGGACATGCGAATTTGTTATTGTAGAAGGGATTTTCAACAGCAGCCGTTACGGGGATATGCTAAAAGAGTTAATTGATTTTTATGACAAAAAGGCTTATACATATTATTTTGATCTATCATTTGAAGAAACTGTGAGAAGACATCATACGCGTGACAAGAAAATGGATTTTGGAGAAGATTCGATGCGTGCCTGGTGGAATCCGGTTGATGTGCTGGGAGTGGAGGGTGAGGTGCTGCTGACTGATGATATGTCAGAGGATGAAGTGCTGGAGCGGGTGTTGGCTTCGTTAAAAGTGGGACTCGAAAAAATATAAGTTAGGTGACAATACATCCCCATTATTAGTAAGCAGACAGGAGGAGTGGGAAGAATGAAGGTGGAGTACTTTATTGGAATCGTCCCACCCAGCGATTACATAGAACGAATCGAGCAGTTTAGAAGTAAATGGACAAGTCAGTCAGGAGTCGAACCGCATATTACTGTAAAAGCACAGGGAGGATTAACACCAGATAAAAAGTGGCTGGATCAGATAAGAAAAGTGTGTGTAAATGTTAAGCCTTTTCCAATCTCACTGGATGAACCAAATTTTCTTGGAGACCACATTTTATACTTGAGCGTACACTCTGATGGTTTACATCAATTGCATCGTAAATTAGTACATGAAATTTCACCTTCAGAAGACTTGATCAAGCAATACTTTGAACTTAACGCTTATATCCCTCACTTAACTCTTGTAAAAGGTCATAACGGTGGTAACTCTTCAGCCGGACCTGCTGAACAGAATCTAAAACAAATAATGGGAAGTGTGGTTGAGGAACTGACACCATATCCTGATTTTGAAGTAAATTTTATCCGGGTTTATGAACTGAATTTTGAAACGCAGGTATGTGAAAAGTATGAAGATATTACATTGGGTTATTGAAATTGTCTTTTCTTTGAAAATTCATTATACATTTATATTTAGATATAAGGAGAATCCAGCGGATGAAAATAGCTGTAATGACCGATATTCACGGGAATGCCCCCGCTTTGAAATCCGTTCTTCACGAGCTGGATCGGAGGGGAGATGTTAAACATATTTACTGTCTGGGAGATATGATAGGGATTGGACCGGATACAAATGAAGTCCTGGAGATTTTATTTGCCAGAAATGATGTCTCTATGATGACTGGTAACCATGATGAAGCAGTATTGGCCCTGCTTAAAGGAGAAGAACATCCGTTAAGTCATGCTCACGCCAAAGCGCATCATCAGTGGATCGCAGATAAAATGGACAAAATCTTTATCTCGCGATTAGATCAATTGCCAAGAACACTAAATGTAACGGTTGAAGGTCAGACGATCCTATTTACGCACTATCATATTGAACAAAAGAAACTAAATGATCATATCAGTCAGGATCCATTTAGCAGAATTGTTGAACCGGAATTAGAGAGCCTAAAGACTTTATTTAAGGAACACAAAGAAAGGTTAATTTGCTTTGGGCACCATCATCCACTTCATTATTTCAAAGATCATGACCAATATTTTTTGAATCCAGGGTCTTTAGGCTGCAGTTCAAAGCCAGCAGCCCCGTACGCAATTGTTAACGTGGAACAAGCTGGAATTGAAGTTAGTTTGCAAGAAGCGTTTTATGACAAGACAGAGTTTTTGGCCTCATATGAATTGCTCCAGGTTCCGGATCGGAATTTTTTAATGAGGGTGTTTCACGGGGAAAAGTAAATTTTACTACATATTTATGTGAAACGATTAAAAGATGAATAGAGCGGGTCGCATTTTGTATGGATGAAGGAGGGATGAAAATAATGGTGCATTTGAAATCTGTTCATATCAATCAGGACCGGATCCCGGTGAACGAGTATCCATTTAACCTGCCCATTATCAAAAACCTTGGATCACTGGCGTTTCATAAACAGGTCACGATCCTGGTTGGGGACAACGGAACAGGGAAGTCTACTTTACTTGAAGCGATTGCTTCTAACAGTGAAAGCATTTTAATTGGTGGTGAGGCGTTTGACTCTGAATTATCGGTAAAACTGAGAGATCAGCTGAAGTTAGTCTGGCGTATTAAAACGAGAAAAGGCTTCTTTTTCAGAGCAAATGATTTTAATCATTTTATTAACAGGTTAAAGGATATAAAAGCTGAATCCAGACAGGCCATCCGGGACATCAAGGAAAGAGATTCAAATTCTCTTGAGGTGATGCCTTATGCAAGAACATTAAGTGATTTGGAAAGGCTGTATGGGCAAGGTCTGGAAGTACGGTCACACGGAGAAAGTTTCCTGGATTTATTTCAGGCCAGGTTACAGCCTGATGGATTATATATTTTAGATGAGCCTGAGGCACCATTATCGCCTCTCAAACAGTTAACGCTTATCTCAATGATGAAAGAAATGGTGCAAAACAACTGCCAGTTCATCATTGCCACACATTCCCCTATCCTGATGGCTTTTCCGGATGCAGAGATATTATCCATCCAGGACGGGATGCTGCAGCAGGCAACTTACGATGAACTGGAGCACGTTACGTTAACGAGAGATTTCTTAAATCACCCTGAGCGTTTTTTGAGGCATTTATGATTTTGTAAAGAAAAACAGCTTTTAATCAGAAGAATAAGGGGAGGAGACAACTGTGGAGATCGTTTTTGTTAGACATGCCCAGGGTGAACACACTTTACAATTACCAGAAAGCCTGCAACTTCAGAATCCTGCCTTGACTGACGAGGGTATACTGCAAGCAGCAAGACTTCCAACTGAAATCCCTCTGACTGAAAGAGACATCATTGTCACAAGCCCTGTCAGAAGGACAATGCAGACTGCATCTGTCTGGAGTCAAAGCATTGATTGCAGAAAAATCGTCAGTCCGCTTGTATCACCAAGAATGTTTCCACAAAAACCTGATGGTCAGACACTGCCCTGCGACCGGATTCTGAATAAAGATGTCATTAATAAGGAATTTCCAAACTTTGTGCTCGAAAATGACCTACATGAGAAACTTTGGATTTCGGGCATTAATACATTGCCGGAACAGGCATTTCATCTAGTGGCACAAAGTTTTTTGAAGTGGTGCAAAAGGCAGAATGCTGAACGTATCTGCGTTGTATCACATGATGGAACGATCACATCTTATAGACAATTAATTAAAAACGAAAAGCTGACACGGGAAGACTTTTTAAAAGATGCCGGATGGGTAAGAGAAATCGTTCACCTTTAGCAAACAAGAGTACCTGAAACTGAAATCAATCCCCACGCCACTTGATCCAAATACATAAACACTCCTCAACCTGCAAATAACTAAAAAGTTAAAGCAGAATGGAGTTGAAAATAATGAAAGTAAAACGTATCAGTTCATTATTAATGATCGCGCTTATCTCTTTTAGTCCTCTTATGCAAAAATCAGAAGTGGAACTGATTCCACAAAACAAATATCCAACCGTAATGGAACTTGCCTTCCTGCGGGAGTTAGGACCGTCTATTCTGGAAGCAATGTATGCACAAGGTGACCGTCAGTTATTCACTTCTGAACGAATAGAGAAAATTGTTCGAAATAAGCAGGATGATCAATATGATGTCACAATTAGGGTGATTGGTTATGAAGGACCGTTTAACCCTCACTATCAATTAATCCGGCTGACATTGCGCATCCCTGGTGACGATGCAAAAGAGTTTAGTGTTGTGTCCTATGAGCGAAAATATATTACTGCAGACGAAGTGAAGAAATTGAGTGAATTTACTAAGTAATGAATAGTTGTCTTCTGTTTCTTAATACAAAAATAAATTTACCCTTAAGTTAAGTTCATCAGCTTTAATCGAAAATTTCTACACATTTTTGCAGTAAGAAAGGTATCCCATGAATTTAAATCACCCAATTGCAACCGGAAATACAGCCAGCATTTATTTACATAATGAAAAGGTTTATAAAATGTTTAACAGGAATCTCCCTGCAGATGAAGCATCACGGGAAGCAGTAAAGCAGCGCTACGCATATGCCTGCGGATTAAACGTACCACAGGTGTATGAGGTCATTGATATTAACGGACAGCAGGGAATCGTGATGGAGCATATGATTGGGAAATCGCTTGGAGAGCTGGCATTTGAAGACATCACGAATGCCGAACCGTATTTACACACTTCAGTTCAGGTTCAGCAGGAGATTCATAGAGTAAGAGCGGATGTCATAGAGCCAATGCACAAAAAACTGCAGCGGCAGATTGAATCTGCAGACCTTCTAACACATATTCAAAAGAGTCAATTACTGAAAAAGCTTGGTGATCTATCAGGTGAAAGCAGGCTTTGCCATGGTGATTTTCATCTGTATAACTTAATCAGTTCAGATAATAAAACTGTTATTTTGGACTGGGTGGATGCAAGCGCGGGAAGTCCTGCAGCAGATGTCTGTCGTTCTTATTTGCTCTACACACAGGTGTCTGAGCAAATAGCCAGCCTTTATCTGAAAATCTATTGCGATACAAGCAGCATCTCCCGCGATGAAATCATTGAGTGGGCACCAGTCATCGCAGGTGCCAGACTGGCTGAGCATGTACAATCAGAAAATCCTGAACGTTTACTTAGGATTGTGAGTAAACATTATTGAATAAGGGGGAGAAAGCATGAGTAAATCATTCATTGAACAGGTTCACTATATTAGAATCCCTGTAAGAGATTTAGAACAATCTGCAAAATGGTACAGTGACATTTTAGGTCTTCAATTGTTAACCATCACGGAAGAACCGGTTGCGATTATCAAAGTGAACGAAGGACCTTTTTTACTGGCATTGGTGCCTGCTGATGAAGAATCCTTTTCACATTTTACAATCAATAACGAACCGGCATTCAGCATTGGTTTCTCGAGTTCCAAATTACCTGAATTCCATCAGCATCTACTGGATCACGGGGCTAAGGTAGAGGATATTCAGGAATATCAGGGGCATTCATATTTCCACTTTTACGATCTGAATGGGAATAAGCTTCAGGTGCATTGGTAAGGTGATTTCAATCAAAAGCACACCAGAACGTATGGACAAGGCTGTAAAATAAAATCAAAGGAATATTTAAATACGCTTCATCTATCTGACCTTCATATACTCTTTTAAGACCGGCCGGACTTTTCGTGAAGCCTATATCAGTCTGTTGATTGCCGATGATTTTCACACTTCCAAATAACTTGGCTTTAAAAGTGATCTCAGGCTGACCTTCAATACTTATGTCGATTTGATCCGTTTTGAAAATGCCTTCAGGTGTTTTGATATGTCCGATTGGCTGATCATTTTTAAAAACCTGCCATTCTGCTCCCCTTGTGAGTTTGAAGCCGGTTTGATCAATCCTATAGATATCGCCGGTTTGAAATTCTTCAATTGTCATATTGACATCATATCTGGTTGTGCTGCTGGTGTTCTTGAAGTAGCGTTTTATTTGTCCGATTTCACGATGTTCATGCGAAATGATGACAGGTTTTTCTGTCCGTCCTATAAAAGGTGATTGATACTTGAAGTCCATTTGAATCCCTCTTTTACATCAGTTGTCTGTTAAGTAAATCTATAAATGATTCACCTTTAAGCCACTAAAACCGCTTCAATTTCTGAAGCTCCTTCACGCGCGTTCTCCTTTTTCGAAAATCATTATATATGGAAATTGTACAAGAAACATTTAACCAGATACAAACACTGTCCTTTTTTCGTGCAGTTTATATTCCGTTTATATTCAGGATGTAGACTTCACTGTGAAGACGAAAAAGGAAGTGACAAGATGAATCGGATTTTACAACCAATTACTGATTTCGTGTCTACACGAAAAGGCATGTGGCTCACATTAATCGCATGGGTGGTGCTGTCCGTCTTATTAAGTGCCGGCCCGCCTGCGTCTGAGTACCGGAGTGCAAGCTTTCAATCGCTCCCGGATGACGCGCAGAGTATCATTGCAGAAAATAAAGTGAAAGAACTGTTCCCTGATGATCAGGCGACACCTGGTATTCTTGTGTTTAATGCACAGGAGGAGATACAGGCTTCTGATGTGCAGGCTGTACTTGACGAGATCAGAGAGGCAGAACTGACAGGCGTTCAGGAAATGATGGATCTATCCGTGCTTCCGCCTCAGGCACTTGAAGGATTCTTCTCAGAAGACAGCCGGACGTTTATCTTTCCAATCGAGCTTGAGCCCGGCATTGGGAATGATAAGTATAGTGAAATCAATGATGAAATTCTCTCGATCGGGCAGACGTATGGAGAAGAGCAGGATGCTTTTGATTTTTATGTGACCGGACCTGCCGGCATTGCGGGCGATACGTTAAAACTGTTTGAGGAAGCTGACTTTGTATTATTGCTTGCCACAATCGGTATTATCTTAGTGCTATTAATTCTGATCTACCGTTCACCGTTACTTGCGGTTATTCCGCTGCTTGCGACGGCGATTGTGTATCAGGTTACAAACCAGATGATTGGTCTGCTTGGAGCGGGCGGTCTTGAGATTAACAATGCAACGACTTCAATTATGAGTATTTTATTATTTGCTGCAGTAACGGATTATTCACTGTTTGTATTTTCACGGTTTAAAGAAGAGCTTTATCAATACGAAAATAAGCATACAGCGATGGCAGTCGCAATGAGAGCGACCGGGAAGCCGGTTTTCTTTGCGGGGGCAACGGTACTTGCAGCCATGCTCGTTCTTTTCATGGCGGACTTCCGTGATTATCAGAACTTCGCGCCCGTGTTCAGTACAGCGCTCGTCGTGATTATTCTGGCGTCAGTGACCCTTGTGCCGGCTTTATTTACTTTGTTCGGACGTAAAGCTTTTTGGCCAAAGGTTCCGCATTACGGGAAGCAGCCGAAGGAGGAAAAGGGTCTCTGGACGCGCATTGCTGAACTGGTCACACGCCGCCCTTATGTATCAGGTGGAGCGGTGCTGGTCTTATTGATCGTAGCTTCACTGAATTTATTCAACCTTGAATATGAGTTTGATATGGTCAAATCATTCCCTGAGAATTTACCATCCAGGAGCGGCTATGAAATTGTTGAATCTAACTTCGATAAAGGTCGGCTGGCACCAATGACGGTTGTGCTCGAAGGGGAGGATGGGTTAAATGAAGAAGTGCGTACTTCATTTGAAGAGTTCCTGGCAAATGAGGATGCAGTGGCTTCCTTCCGTCCTGCAAATGAAACAGAGGATGGTTCAGCCGTCAGTTATTCCGTGACGCTGTCACTAAATCCTTATACGACAGAGGCGATGGATGCCGTAGATGCTATGAGAGCTGAAACAAGTGAATACGATGATGCTGCGGTCTACTGGTCAGGTATGACGCCGAAACTGGTAGATGAGCAGAATATCAACAATCAGGATATAATCAGGATCGTGATTGCAGAAACGATATTAATTATCGTACTGTTATTCTTTATGACACGTTCTTGGAAAATGCCGCTTTATATGATGGCGACGATTCTGCTTTCATTTACTGCAGCACTTGGGATTGGTATTTTTGCAGTTGATGTATTATTTGGCTATGAGGCGATCAGTACACGCGTGCCGCTGTATGCATTCATTTTCCTTGTGGCGCTTGGAATCGATTATAATATTATTTTAGTCTCACGCTTTTTGGAGGAACGGCAGAAGCTTGCGATTAAGCCGGCTCTGAAACGGTCAATTGCTTCAACAGGCGGCGTGATTTCGTCAGCCGGTGTCATTCTGGCTGCAACCTTTGCTGCGTTGATGACGATGCCGATTGCAGATTTATTCGTTTTTGGTTTTATCGTTGCGATCGGAATTTTAATCGATACGTTCCTTGTGCGCGGCGTATTGTTACCGGCACTGATTCTGTTTTTTGAAAAGGACAAAACAACGAAAGCATAAAAGGGGAGAGCTTCATGCGCATTTTAGTAGTAGATGATGAACTTCATATCCGGCAGCTCATTGCTATTCAACTGCAGCAGGCAGGCTATGAAGCTGTGTTGGCGAAGGATGCGCAGGAGGCACTCCGTTATCTGGAAGAAGAAGAGGTAAGTGCAGCCATTGTGGATGTCATGATGCCTGGGATGACAGGGTTTGAACTGACCCGTGTGCTGTCTCAGGAGCTGGACATTCCGGTGATTCTTGTGACAGCGAAAGGGCAGCTTGAGGATAAAGAAGAAGGTTTTCTGGCAGGATCGGAGGATTATCTGGTCAAGCCATTTGAACCGAAGGAATTATTGTTCCGCCTGCAGGCGATTCTGCGTCGCTATGGAAAAGCACAGCGGAATAAAATTCAGCTTGCCAACATGGTCCTCAACAGAACAACCTATGACGTGACAATTGATGATGAAACGTTAATTATGCCAATGAAAGAATTCGATATCCTGGCTGTTCTATCAAATTCATCCGGCCAGACGATCCCGCGTGCTGTCATTCTGAGAGAGGTATGGGATGACGATGAAGGGAAGCATGAGTTTTCGCTTAATACACATATAACAAGGCTGCGTGACCGGCTGAATCAACACGGTGCAAAGGTGGAGATTCAGACTGTGCGCGGGATCGGTTACCGGTTGGAGGTGACCGGATGAAAACACTCTACCGGCAATTTATACAGACGAGTCTGGTGTTTTTAGTGCTCAGTATTGTACTTGGGATCGTATTGACGAATGTGTATTATTTATCTTTTACAAAACAGGAAACGATAGAGCAGAATCTGGACCGGGCGAATGAGGTTGCTTTTACACTCGAGCAGATGCATGGAGATACTGCTGCCCTGGAACCCTTCCTATCTTCAGTTGCCAATCTTGGTTATCAGATTGCGCTCCTTGATTCGAATCAGCAGCTCACAACATTTGGTGAACCGTTTGAAGATCTGACGCTCACCGTTCAGGCGAAGCAGGTGCTAACCGGTCAGCAGATCTATACAGGTGAAAATTCAGGGCTGTCCTTCTTTATGACAAGTCACTTTTCCAGCCGGCTTGATAATACAGTAGGCGTTCCGTTTGAAGTGGATGGTCAACAATACGCCCTCTTTTTGCGTCAGGATATGAATCTGCTGTCATCTGATATTCATACGCTGCTACTGGCATTTCTGCTGTCCATTGCGGTTGTCAATCTGGCAGGGATGTTCCTGATGGCGAGACAGCTGACACGTCCGATCAGCCTGCTGCATCAGGCGACAAGGGAAGTGGCCAATGATAATTACAGTCATCAGCTTGCGATTTCACGACCGGATGAAATCGGGGATCTGGCAAACAGCTTTAATGAGATGATCGGCCGTCTGAGACAAAATGATGAGTCACGCAAAACCTTTATTACGAATGTCTCGCATGATCTGCAATCTCCATTAATGAATATTAAAGGATATGCTGAATTGCTTTCAGCTAAAGCAGCAGATGGATCTGATGAAAGAGAATATGCTGAAGTGATTGAGAGAGAAGCGAAGCGTTTATCCGGTCTTGCAAAGCAGCTGCTGCTTTTGAGCTCGCTTGACCAGCCTGCTTACCATCTGAAAGCGGACACTTATTCACTTGATGACCAGATCAGGGAAGCGATCAAACATTACAGATGGCGCCTTGAAGAAAAAGAGCTAGATGTGAGTCTGAAGCTGATGAAGGTAAGCGTGTATGCCGACCGGGAGTTAATGAATTATGTATGGGATAATCTGATCTCTAATGCAATTAAATACTCTCCGTCCGGCAGCTCAATTCGCATTCATTTAGCAGATGAGGAAGGCATCTCGGTTGTAATTGAAGACAATGGAATCGGTATCTCAGCAGCGGATCTGCCGTATATCACTGAGCGATTCTATCGGGCTGACCAGTCAAGAAGTGAGGAAGGCACAGGTCTGGGTCTTGCGATTGTAAAGGAAATTGTCAGGCTACATGAAGGAAAGATTGAATTTGAAAGTAAGAATGGAGAAGGTACAAAGGTTAAGGTGTATCTTCCGCAGTATGAGGAGGAGTAAAGAATGGAAAAGAAATGGGGATTACGCTTAATTCAGTTCTCAGCAATATTCGGTTTTATCGGAACATATCTTGGTTCACACATGGCAGGCGTGATGGATTATTCACTGCGTCCGATTCACGCGCATATTTTATTGGTTGGCTGGTTATCAGTCTTTGCATGGGGGATCTTCTATCAGATTTTTGAGATTAAATATAAAAAGCTGGTTACAATTCACAGTATTTCAGCCATGATCGGAGCGGTTGGATTAACGGCCGGTATGTGGTTTTATAACCTCAATCCATTGAATCTTGGTGATACATTTGTTCTTGTGTTCTTTATTGTTGGTGGAACGATTTTATTGATTGCATTTTTCCTTTTTGCGGTCGTTACGTTTTTTACGGTGCCGCGGGCGGAAAGAAATTAAATGATGGAAAAGCGAAGTCTGGGATGATGACCTGAACTTCGCTTTATTTGTGTGGAACAGGATTCCGCAATGCTATTCGCTTTAGTATGTCAGATAATAATTATTATCTATTTAACCGGCAGCAGAATTCGGAATATAGTCCCTTTACCGGGTTTACTATTAACATTAATTGAACCTTTGTGTAACTGCACCAGCTGTTTTGTAATTGCCATCCCTAACCCGGTACCGCTTCCGGAATCACTGGTATTGGTTCCACGGAAATAACGGTTGAAAAGGTGGTTCACAGTGGCCTGGTCCATACCGATCCCATCGTCAGCAATCTTGATCTGAAGGAGGTGCTGTTCAATTGTAGCAAGTGTTACAGTTATCTTTGTGCCGGCAGGATTGTATCTGAGTGCGTTTTCAATCAGGTTATTCATAATTCGCTGAAACCATTTAGGATCGATTTCAGCCATCATCTGATTGGATAATGAATGATAACTAAGTTTCTTGTCGCTATAAACAGGATTATTCATAAAGCTGATAATGGTTCGTCGGATCAGCTCATCAATATCTGTCTGTTCCATCTCAATCGGAAGGGCATCATTTTTAATACGATAGGTCAGTGTCAGGTCCTCAAGTAAATCTTTCATATAAATGGCTTTGCTGCTGATCGTTCCGGCGAATGCACGGGTTTCTTCAGCTGACCATGTATATTCCTCAGTCTCCAGCATATTGGCATAGCCTGAGATTGAAGAAAGAGGAGTTTTTAAGTCATGGGAGATACCGCTGATCCATTCTTCGCGAGTAGACGTCATCTTCTCACGCTGTTCCTCATTTTCTTTCAATGTCTGTGTTAAATGAGACAGGTTTAAAATTAGGTCTTTGTATAGTCTGTACTTTTTCTTAAGTCTCCCGTCTTTTTTATAGAGAACAGGCTCCTGAAGGTGATTAATCGGCTGCTGATAAATACCATTGCCTAATTGATCAATCCACTTCATCATCTGCAGCAGCGGGCTACTAAATTTACGGGTATACCAGAATGTGCTGCCTAACAGTAACAGAAATAACAGGATAGAGATCAACACGATGCTATTCTCAATCAGGCTATACAACGGTTCTTCTGACGCGGAGCCTGTTTGCTGCAGTTGAGTGCCGACCAGTAAAGTCTGATTAGTAGATTCATCATAAACAGCCTGGACAGCATTTATATCCGATTGGTTCAACCTAAGGACTTGTTCGATCGAGTAGGAATCAGGCTGACTCCCCGCATCATATTGATAGATTACTTTTCCGGACTGATCAATCAACTGAACCCATCCGCTATTCTCCTTCAGTAAATCAGTTGTTTCATCTTGAAGGGATAGCTGACTATTCTCCCAGTTAACCTGCTGTTTTACTTCTTCAAGAAGAACTGATTCTATCTTTTCGTGACCGAATATTACAACAGGTGAGTCGTCAGTTGTTTCATCCAGTTGCCAGTATGTATAGTCTGAGGTGTTATTGTTCAAAAGCTGACCGGAAAATCCATCAGCGTTTATTTGAGACACTACCTTTTCAGGAGCAAGATAGTCTCCAAGCAGCTTTCCATCTGCAGAGAAGACCGCCAGCCAGCCATTCTGATTTGCAACAATTTCTTTTAAATGATGATCAATAGAGACCGTTTTATCTTCAATTGATATATTTTCTGCTATAAAGTAGCTCTCTGCAGTGGACAAGTCTTTTTTTATTTCATTATCAGATACTGTAAATCCAATGATGGCGCCTAACAATATCATCAAAGAGCCGATCAGAAAAAAGATTAATACGAGTTGAAAAAACAGCTGTGTGGCAAAGCGTCTATGAATATTCATTCTTCAATTTCTTCCGTTACCAGCTTATAGCCAAGCCCGCGCACCGTTATAATGAGCTTCGGCTTGCCGGGGTTCTCTTCTATCTTCTCTCGCAGCTTTCTGATATGTACCATTACTGTGTTATCCTCACCCAGAAACTCTTCACCCCATACCTTTTCATACAGCTGATTTTTACTGAATAACTGGTTTGGATGCTGACAGAAAAAGACTAGCAATTGATAGACTTGAGCCGGCAAATCAATTTTCCGACCGTTCACTGTAACAGTTCCGGACATTTTATTGACTGTAAGTGGACCATACTCATAATAGCTGGATTGTTGCTCAGGCAAATAGCCTGTTTTTCTTTTAAGGTGGGCTTTCACTCGTGCGACAACTTCAAGCGGATTAAAAGGTTTGGTAATATAATCATCTGCTCCAAGTGCAAAGCCGGATAGCTTATCCAGATCAGTAGACCTCGCTGTGAGGAAAAAGATCGGTGCATCGGTCGTTTCCCTGATCAACGGACAAATATCAAAGCCGGTCCGGTCAGGAAGCATGACATCGAGTAAGATCAGATCGTATCTTTTATTTTTACATTTCCCTAAAGCTTCAGCAGCTGTTGCGGCAGTGTCAATGAATCTGAACTGTTCCTTCTTTAAAATGGTATATAACATCTGGCTGATTGCAATTTCATCATCTACAATCAGAATCTTGGCATCTTGCATAGTAGAGTCTCCTGTCTTGACAATAATATAGCTTCATCATATCAATTCTTAACTAGGAAAAATAGGAATTAAGGTAGAATTAAGGTAGAGATTGCAAGGAGTTAAGAGAGCCCATGTAAAGTGAAGGAGTAAATTAAATTCACAGTGCATGACGGAAGGAGTCAAATTAATGTTCGCTATAAGTAAAAGGGAGTTTTTGAGGTTAATTAAAGGAGTTAAGTCAATTATCATCATTGCAATCCTGCTAATTACTGCGTATTATTCTGCGAAATTTTCAGGTCTGCTTCTCACGCTGGCTGATTTTTCAGCCAGTGAAGCTGAAAGTATACAAACTGCAGGCTTATTAGTACTGATGCTTTTTTTCGGTCAGTTATTTGTCATGGGGTTATCGCATGATGTCATCAACCGTGAGACACATGACAGGACGATTCGCTTTTTGGTGACACGAACATCCAGGCTGTCAATTGTGATGGGGAAATTTTTAGGAGTATTTCTCTTCTGGCTAGTATGTATATCAGCATCATTTTTAATTATTTTCTTTTTCTCGAACAAGGTGGACTGGGTCAGTTTTTTACAGTTGATGAGCCTGTTAGTGTATCAGATCTCTTTTACAATCCTGTTATCTGTTCTAGTTCCGAAGCCCGGTTTCACAATGTTTCTGAGTATCATCGTGGGCTTATCTTTTCCAGTCGCGGGATTTTGGCTGACGTTAACGAACAATTCATGGTTCAGCTGGCTGAAATTTACGACACCGTTTTATTACCTGCAGGAGGATCATACATTTCCGATCATCCTGGTCCTGTCAGCATTACTACTGTCAGCGGCCCATCTTTTATTCAAAAGGAGAGAGTGTTAATGAGTGTCATCAATACAAAGCAGCTCTATAAAAAGTACGGAAGTGTTCCTGTAGTCAAAGGAATAGATCTGACAGTCGAAAAGGGCGAGATTTTCGGATTTCTCGGACGCAATGGTGCCGGCAAATCAACTTTTATCAATATACTAACAGGCATTATACATCCAAGCGCCGGATCATTTTCACTGTTTGGTGTTTCCGGACCGAACGATAAAGCTAAAACCCGGATTGGTGTCATGCCTGACTATACCAGCTTTGATGGATCCATGACCGCAATGGGCTACTTACGATTTTTATCAGAGCTGTCAGGCAATAAAGCATCAAAAGAGAAGTGTCTTGCCGTCTTAAAAAAAGTAGGGCTGGAAGGAGAAGCGAATAAGAAAACCGGCAAATTCTCTTTCGGTATGAAAAAGAAGCTTGGGATTGCTCAAGCCATTATCCATGAGCCGGAATTGATTTTTCTTGACGAACCCACATCAGGAATCGATGCGGAATCAGTCATTCACATTCATCAACTGATCCGTGAATTGAACCGTGAAGGGAAAACGATCTTTATGACGTCGCACAACCTTGATGAAGTTGAAAAACTGTGCACACGGATTGCGATTATGAAGGATGGTCAAATTGTTAAAATTGGCTCGATGGATGAGCTCAGATCTTATTATCAATCCACTATTATCGTTAAGATCAAGCACGGAAAAATCCCTTCATCAGAACTGAACCAGTTAAAGCAATGGTTGTTAAAAACCGGACAGGGGCTGGAGATGAAACAGCAGCATATGATTATTTCTGTTGATCAGGAAAAGAAAATTGCAGATATAATCCGTGCTTTTAATCAATGCAAAGTTGACATCTATCGGGTCGAAGTGGAAGAGCCGTCACTTGAGGAAATTTTTCTTGATGAGCAGGTAAGTGGAGCGATCAGGAAAGTCATGTAATGTATAGGCTTGAGAGACGCAGCGAATTAAACAAAAGGACGCCATGTGAGTCATCCAGTAATCGGATGATTCACATGGCGTCTTTTTTCGTTATTTACTATTTAAGAATCTTACAGCAAGTATAACGAAATCAGCGATACAGTTACGGCAAACACAAACCCGCCGGCTATTGAGGAGGCAACCCAGATTCTGTACTGGGGCAAATTGATTTCTTTTCGTTTATAAGCAAGCCTGGAGATTTTGATGATAGCAGATACCGTTATAAGTATGATGATGCATACGGAAAAAAAGAATGCAGCTAGTGAGATCACTTCCATAGATTCCTCTCCTTATCGTTTAAAATCAATGATTAGATATGTAAATCACCGTAAGTTAAGATAATCAGATTGTATCATGTATTTCCTTCTAAGCGCTGTTTTGGGTGATCTTGTCATGTATAATATAGGTAAATAGCATTGATTTTGCAGCATATCTTAATTTAAGTAGCACGGTGCTAAACAAATAAACTGAGGTGTAGTTCATGGCGCGGGGAAAAAGTATTAACCTGTTTCTGATAGATGGAAACGCGAATGGAAGAATTAAATGTACACTGGCAAATTGGACGGGAGTTGCGTACCGTCTGCCAAGGACGGAGATTGAGAAATGCCGTGATCGTGAAGATTTATCACAGACGGGTGTTTATTTCTTATTTGGAACGTCCGAAGATAACGGTGAGGATATTGTCTATGTGGGACAGGCCGGTGTGAGAAAAAATGGTGAAGGTGTTCTGAACCGTCTGATTGAGCACAAGAGAAGTCCGGAAAAAGATTACTGGACAGAAGCCGTCGTATTCACTACTTCAAATAATTCATTTGGACCGACTGAAATCAGCTATCTTGAGAGTCGTTTCTGCACGATGGCAAAAGAGGCTGAGCGATATGAAGTGAAAAATGGAAATGACCCTAACATCGGAAACTTAACTGAAGAGAAGATGAGTGAACTGGAAGAGTTCATTGATTACGCAAAGATTGTGATGGGGACGTTAGGACATAAAGTATTTGAGAAACTCAGTCAGAGTAATGCTGAAGTGCAGGCTGCGCCAGAGGTCGACGCTAGTGTAAACAAACTGCTTTACCTGAAACGGAAGAGTGGTAAAAGCGGCAGAACGATTGAAGCGAAGTGTGAACAAACCAACGAGGGCTTTGTTGTTTTAAAAGGAAGTATGATTGAGACAATCGATTCTAACAGGGTCCCTGTTGGCGTGAAAGCGAAAAGAGAACAGGTACATATTGGGGATGACGGCATCCTCTTAGAAAACGTCCTTTTTAAAAGCCCGTCCTACGCAGCAGCCTTTGTAATTGGTGGCAGTGCAAACGGGCTGACAGAGTGGAAGGATGAGCACGGCGTCAAGTTTGGAGAGATTGAAGAGAATCAGGGGGCGTAAACAATGAAAAATGAATCTGAAAAGAAGACGATCAATGTACCGTTAAATGTGTGGCTGAACGAAAAAAACGGACATATTCATATGAACGTGAATGGCGTATTAACGAGTGTAAATAATGACCCGAAATCTAAAAGGGGTAACCCGAGCCTGTTTTCAATTCTTGAAAAAGAGCTGATTAAAGCTGGGAAGATCCGTGAGGAAAGTGAAGTAGAATAGTTTTATTGACTGTGCCAGATGCAGTTCTTACACGCCTTTTTAATCGAATGAATGTGTGTGGGAATTGATTGCGGCACAGTTTTTTATTTAGTGTGACACATATTAGGGGGATGTATATGACCATCATTTACGAACATGATCTGCCGGCAAAAGAAGTTATTAGAGTGATTCAAACCGGTGAAACAGAAAAATTAAAACTGCTCGTTTCTGAAAATCCAGATTTGATTAAATCCAGAATTGTTGCAAGAGATCATGACCAAAATCAGCAAAGCCTCTCGCGCACACTGTTACATATCATCACTGACTGGCCCGGACATTTTCCAAATGGCGCGGAAACTGTCAAGGTGCTGGCAGATGCCGGTGCTGATGTGAATGCCAGATGCACCGGTCCGCATACTGAAACGCCTTTGCACTGGGCTGCGAGCAGTGATGATGTAGAAGTGCTGAACGCTCTTCTTAATGCCGGTGCTGATATTGATGCGGATGGAGCGGTCATTGGTGGCGGAACACCGCTGGACGATGCAGTTGCATTTGCTCAGTGGAAAGCAGCTCGCCGACTGGTTGAACACGGTGCGAAAACGAAGCTCTGGAATGAAGCAGCACTTGGTATGATAGATCAGGTTAAAAAACGATTTGAAAAAGGCAAACCGCCAACTCCTGACCAGATTACTGAAGCCTTCTGGTTAGCGTGTCACGGCAGTCAGCAAATGACAGCAGCATACCTTCTTGATCAAGGTGCTGATCTTAACTGGATTGGCTATGATGACATGACCCCACTTGATGTTGCAAGACGGAATCAGGATGAAGCGCTCGTTCAGTGGCTTGTTCGCAGAGGTGCCAGAGGTAAATAAATTCAATCATTTATGATTGATCTCAGACTATTATTTGCCAAAAAATGTTTGATTATCATCCAGTATTTTGAAATAATAGGAATATGAAAAAGCGATAGTCAAAAAGGGGGATTACATGAAATCAGCATTTTTCAGATGGGGAATTGCTTTTATACTCAGTGCGGTTTTGTTGGTAGGGACCTATTATTTCACGATGGACTTAGAGTTCGCGGGCTATGATGTAACAGAGCAGGGGCAATTTGTACTGATAGAGGGGTGGAAGCAGCCTTCGCCTTTCCTTAATACAGATGTTAGCAGTGAAACAGAAAGCCTGGCCCAGCTGGGTGCAGATATGGAACGGTTTAACCAGTGGCTGCTGATCGTATTGATTACAGTGGCATTTTTCATTGCGACCTATTATGCGCTTTTCAACAAACATAATACATTCAATCCTGCAAAAAGAAGAAAGTTCTTTTACGTGACCATCGCAGCGAATGCAGCTGTCGCCGGACTATTTATCTTTCAATTTATTCATTTTGTGGAAGTGGTTAATAACAGCATGAACAATGTGTTGTTTTAACTGAAAGCTGTTTCTTATCCTGGACCCGACGCTCACTCGATTTTTAATATTCCTTAAAAATTGAATGAGCGTCGTAAGTGATATTAGCCGTTTTTTCAACTTCCTATTCTGTAGGCACATATCCAATCACTGCGTTGGTCTCAGGATCAATTAGTATGGATGGTGTGCCGGTCAAAACAGTCCCTTTATCATTAAAGGTAACTCTTAATGCCGTCTCTCCTTCAAAATGTTCATCCAGTACCTCATAGCTCTGATCAGCAACGACTTCTGTTACCTCAGCGTTCTGCCAATCTTCTTCTGCAGTATCATCCCAATTTTGTTCCTTCACATAATTCCAGGCCGCTTCTTTTGCTTCAATATACTGTCCCGTCTCACTTTTAGTTTCTTCTGTCTGCTCATTTGAACACCCGACTAACATAAGCGCAGCAAATGTGCTCACCGTTAAATACCAGCATATTTTCTTCATAACAGCACAACCCCTTTTAACAGTAGACGTATACCTTCCAGATAAGTTCCAGTGCATCATTAATTAAGCCTTGTGCTAAGTGATGTTTTTTGAAATAATTGGAATTATAAGTGCGCTCCAAAATTGACAGAGAACAGTGAGGAAATGCATATGAAAAATGTTTTAGTATTGGTGACTAATGGCTTTGCGGATTGGGAAGCTGCCTATGTAACAGCGGAGGTAAATAAACCGGGAACAGGTTATCAGGTGAAGACGATCGCAGTCGATCTTCATCCCAAGACTTCAATGGGTGGCTTCAATGTACTGCCGGATTACAGCCTGCAGGACTTTTCTTTCGACCTCCCGTTCAGCATGCTGATTATTCCCGGTGGAACGGGTTGGAAAAGTGAACAGGATCAGAGGTTAAAGCAGCTTGTTCAGTATTGTGTGGATCATCAGATATCTGTTGCAGCGATCTGTGATGCAACGATCTTTTTAGGAAAAAACGGGTTCCTCGATCACTCAAAACATACAAGTAATACATTACCCTATTTAAAGCAGCACGCGCCGGATTATAAAGGAGAGCAAAACTATATTGATGCGCAATCTGTCAGTGGTGATGACCTTATTACTGCGAATGGGAGCGGAGCGGTTGAATTTTCGAGGGATATTTTAAGCAGATTGAACGTCCTTGAAGGTGAAGCGTTGAATCGTTGGTATGACATATTTAAGGTGGGGTTTGTCAAAGGTTAGGCAGGCAAACGAATGCTGTATAGGGCTGCAACAGATCTGCAGAGAATGGGGGTTGATTCAATGACTTTTCCGGAATTGGAAACTGAACGATTGAAATTAGTAAGGATGGATGAGCGTTATCTTGAGGCGTATTTCAATATCATGTCCAATGATCATGTCATGGAATTCTACGGGATGGAACCTTTAAAGCAAATAGAGGATGCTGAAAAGATCATCACTTCGATGAAGTATACATATGAAAGTGGAAACGGCATCAGGTGGGCGATTGTGTTGAAGGATACTGGAGCGTTTGCTGGGACATTGGGTTTGAATCTGTTGAGATTTCAGATGAAGCGGACCGAGATTGGTTATGAGCTGGGCACGGACTTTTGGGGTAAAGGCATTGCAAGTGAAGCGGTGAAAGAAGTGCTGCGATACTCATTTCAGGATCTTGGTTTATTCAGAATCGGAGCTGTCACTTTTCCTCAAAATGAGTCGTCAATCAAGCTGTTGAAAAAACTTGGTTTTATTGAAGAAGGAAGGTTGCGGGGCTATCTTTATCAAAACGAACAGTCACATGATGCGATGGTCTTTTCACTTTTAAGAACTGATGAGGCAGCAAGCGAATTGGTTTGCGTAGAACGGAGTGAGTCTGCTGGGAAAACAAAGTCCTAACATTTTTAATCATAGAATTATGTTGAGGGAAATCATTGAAAGTGACTGGTCTGCCATACATGAATACGCATCTCAGGAAATTGTATGTCAATATCAAGTATGGGGTCCTAATTCAGTTGAAGATACGAAGGCTTATGTCGATCAGGTGA
The DNA here is from genome assembly GCF_034427455.1 of Jeotgalibacillus haloalkalitolerans. Lineage (NCBI taxonomy): Bacteria > Bacillati > Bacillota > Bacilli > Caryophanales > Caryophanaceae > Jeotgalibacillus > Jeotgalibacillus haloalkalitolerans. The sequence continues at coordinate 101,656 of NZ_JAXQNN010000003.1, forward strand.
TGAAAGATACGCGTATTAAGCCGAGAACCAGGTATGTATTTGCAATCATCAATAACGATGATAAGCACCTGGCAGGCGTTGGTGAACTTATTATCAGAGACCCTCAAAACAGAAACGCAGAAATCGCTTATATTATTAACCCTGCCTATTGGGGCAAAGGACTCGCTACTGAAGCTGCCGGATTATTGATTCATTATGGGTTTGAAGAGCATAGAATGCACCGGATTTTTGCTACCTGTGCGCCTGAAAATATTGCTTCTTCTAAAGTGTTAAAGAAAAGCGGAATGGTTTATGAAGGCAGACTTCGAGAGAACTTGTTAATCGGAGAGAAATGGCGGGATTCTATGATTTACAGTGTGCTGAAAAATGAATGGAAAGCAGATGCTTACTGAAAGTACAAAGGAGTTTTAACTTGTATATAATAGGTGTTTTAACGACTGTTCTTTTAACTTTTGTTTGTACGATTGTATCTGTGTTGGGTTATAAAATGTTTGTGACAAAAGAAACGCCAACCAACTTTTACACGCCGTTTGATTATATTGCAGGACAGGATCGTGAAGAATTTCATGAAGAACGTAAAGAGGATGAGCAGGCGGAAGAAGCCGAAGCCGGAGACAATCGGAATACATATCGGTTTTAAATCAGGAGGTATTACATGTATACACCACCAAAACATATCATTGCAGTCTCTGCAAATGTAGTAAATGACCAGGGCCACACACTGCTGGTCAAAACACATCTGCGGCCAGACACCTGGGAGACGCCCGGAGGACAGGTGGAGGCCGGGGAGCCACTTGATCAGGCGCTGTGCAGAGAGATCTTAGAAGAAACCGGGCTGGTGATCACGCCGGTTGGCATTACAGGCGTGTATTATAATGCCACAAAGCAGTTATTATCTGTCGTATTTAAAGCGGAATACGTCAGTGGAGACATTCACATTCAGCCGGAAGAAATTCGGGAAGCTGAATTTGTAGCACTCACTGAACATAATATTGATCAATATATCACCCGGCCCCATATGAAATCCCGAACGATAGATTGTATGAAGGCTAAAAGCATTGTTCCTTATGAGACGTGGGAGGTTAATCCTTATAACTTAATAGGCAGGCTGTTTTAAGTGGCTGGGTCACTTCCGCCTTTTTACTGAGATGAAATTCAGTCTTTTGGGTCGTCATGAGGGATTCGAACTGTTTTACACTGAAGTAAATGGAGGTGTCATCATGGATTTTACATATTTTAAAGCAGCACAAATCAGAATGGCCAGACCGACTGACAGGATGAAGGAAATCATTCGTTTTTACGAAAAAGGACTTGGGTTGAAAAGAGTGGCAGCGTTTCAGGAACACGCTGGTTACGACGGTGTGATGTATGGATTACCTGGAACAGAGGTGCATCTCGAATTTACGAGTCACGCGTCAGGCAGTCCATGTCCGGACCCTGGGCGTGATCAGTTGCTTGTGTTCTATATTCCGGATGCTGTTCAGCTGAAGGAAATGGCGGACAGACTGATGGAAATGGGTTACCCGCCGGTTGAGCCTGAGAATCCTTATTGGAAAGAAAAAGGTGTCACGATAGAAGATCCGGATAAATGGCGGGTTGTGCTGATGAATACAGAGGGATTGATATGAACAGAAGGAAGATGTATGAGAATGAGCATCATGCATTAAAAAAGCAGATCCGCGTGGCTGTGGACTTAAGAGTATTAATATTAACGACATCTATTCATAAATTCGTTCATACATAATTATCGAAAGTGATGTGATACTTCTTTGAAAAAGATGCTTGTACTATTAGCGCTGCTATCTATTCTACTTAGTGGCTGTACATGGGGGGACCCTGAAAGTTATACAATATTTATTTTTGAGGGTGAAAGTGAAAGCTGGGAAGGATATATGGAATATGTTGACTTTAGTGAAGGTAAACACCCGGATGATTATGTAGAATTAACATTTAAAGAAGACCGTGCACCTGCCGATGCAGTGATAACAATTGCGGAAACGGATATCAGTCAAAAGCTTTCTTTCACATCCAGCTCAACCATGGTCACATTAAACGAATCTGACATCCGTCAATTAATTGAATTGAAAAAAAATGAGGACAATTCTATTAAGGATTCAATTGACGTTAACATTTCATGGGAAGGTGAGCAGGAAACGATCTCAATGACTTTCAGTACATCCGTGAGGAGAGATGGCAGGGACTTATAGTAGAAACTGCTGAAGATCCGAAAGACGTTTACAGTATGTAAATGATGAAAATAGAAGCAGCTCTTATCTCATGTTTTAACGATCATGTGATTCAACTATATAAAGACTAAAGGAACTTTAGATTAAAGAAGTTCCTTTTTTTAATGAAACGCTTTGTTAAAGTCCATTGTTGTTTCTGCACAGCTGGTGATCGAAGCGTCCCTTTGAAGCGGACATCAACGGCCAACTCAAACAAATTCTAATGAAATAAAATATTTATTAAAAAATCCCAATAAAATCTGAAAGATAACCGTCTACTTAATGTGAAGGGAGGCAGCAAATGAATGAGATGAGTAAACAACAATCAGAAAAACCGGCTGAACATTATGAGGAGTTTAAGCAATTATTCAGTGATCATAAAAAGCATGTATTTGCGATGGCTTTATCGGTCTTAAGGGATTTTGAACTGGCTGAAGATGTTATGCAGGAAGTGTTTATTAAATTATTCCAGCATATGAAGTACAACGATATATCCAACACAAAAGCATGGTTAATCAGTGTTTCGAGAAATACTGCTCTTGATCTCTACCGGAAAAAAAGACGTGAGCTAACAGGTTTTGATGAAGCGTATTTTGAGCAGGTTCCTTATCTGAGTGAGGATCCTTTAGACAAAATCGTATTAGCGAAATACCTTGCCCTGCTTAACGCAGAAGAACGACAGATTGTCGTGATGAAGGATATTTCCGGATTAAAGCACAGAGAAATCGCGAAGATTCTCGATATTCCATTAGGTACGGCGATATGGAAATACAACAGGGCGCTGAAAAACATGAAAAAATCGGTTGAGTGAGGAGGGATTCTGATGAATGAAAAACAGATTAAAAAGCATTTAAACCAGGCAATTGAAAAGCAGGTTCCGGACGTCTGGGACGAATTGGAGCAAAAACTACATAACGCAGATCTGCAGCATTTTAAAGAACCTGTTTCACTCAATCAGGTTAAAGTTCGTAAAAGAAAAAAATTCCCGGGGAAATTAAGCCTTACTGCAGCGATCTGTTTAATTGTTTTCTCGACGCTCACGTTTACCCCCGCACTTGCAGCTCTGCAGGAAGTGTATGAGCAATTATTCTCAAGTGAGCGTATTGATGATACCGGCGTAAGGCATGCAATAGAAATGGGATACGGTAAAGAAATTAATCAGACATATTATGATGAAGAAAATGATATCACGGTCCGCTTTGAAAAGATTATGACTGACGATAAAGAAACTAAATTACTGGTTACCTATCAGAGCGACCGGACGGATTTAGAGGATTATTCTATCGATCTCTTTGAAGGAGACAGTAAAATTTACTTAATTGGGCAAGGTGAAGAAAAGACGGAATTGAATGATGTGGGCTGGGGAAGCAGTTATTACGATGCCAAAGAAAACAAAGTAATCAGCGCATTGTCATTTGAATCCATTAAGCAGTTTGAAGGGAAAGATATCCGATTAGAAATAGAAGATCTGACCATTTACGGTAAAAACTCCAGTGATAAGGTTGAAGCGTTATGGCCGCTTGATCTTACCCTGGATGGAGCAGCCGTTTCAGAAAGGGAATCAGTTGAAGTGGGTAAGGAATTTGAATTTAATCATATGACTTATCGTATCAAACGGGTTGAATATTCAGCATTGGAGACGCGTATTGTGTTCACAGGTGATGACACCAGTGTGCTGACTGATCCCAGCGGAATGAGATATGAAATCATAGGTGAATTGGAGAGTCAGTTTTTAAATGCCAGGAAAATAGATAAGGAATACGGATATATTGTAGATGAGGAAAAATCCGGTGTGTTTTTAAGATCAGCCGGCAAGCGGGTGGATCCGATCTTCAGTAAAGGTGAAGTTCAGGGAGAAGACGATGAGCTGATTTTAGTTTTCGCTCCGGTTGAGGATCGGTCTGACACGGTTCTTGAGGTTGGGGAAGAGATTGAGGTTTCGTTGAGTCCCTGATTGTTTACCAAATAACATTAAAACGCGTACACGATTCAGTTCATCGTGTACGCGTTTTTCAGTAACTTAAAGGTTATTAATTCACTTTCGCAAAACCAAATCCAGAAGCTAAGTCATCACCAACAGCAGCACTGCGTCCGCCGAGGATGTCATTTGCTTTTGCACGGTTCTGAAGCTCAGTACGAAGCTGGACGTGAGAGAAGCCAGGGTTTTCTGCCCATACTTTTGCTGCAAGTCCTGCTACGTGTGGAGAAGCCATTGATGTACCGCTGATTGTGTTATAACCGCCATTTGGCCATGTTGAGAAAATCGCTGCACCTGGAGCTGAGATTTCAACGTCACCTTCCTGAATCAGGTAGTCTCCATCACCTTTACGTACGCCTCTTGAAGAGAAATCTGCGACACGGTATGTACCGTTTTCAAATCTGTTTTCAAGCGCTGCGACTGCAATTGCATTTTCAAGTGCGCCAGGGTAGCCGATTGAACCTACGCGGAATCCTGAGTTACCTGCTGCCGCTACAACAAGAACGCCTTTATCGTATGCATAGTTCACTGCATCCTCAATCAGCGGGCTGTTTGCTGATGAACCAAGAGACATGTTAATCACAGTATTTGTACCTGTTGCAACTGCCTGATCAGCTGTGTGGCGGATAGCCGCTGCGATATCATCTGAGTAACCTGAGCCGTCATCACCAAGTACTTTGTAAGCCCACAGGTCAGCATCCGGTGCTACGCCGTATACGCCTGAACCATCACTGCCGCCATCTGCAAGAACAGAACCTGCAACGTGCGTGCCGTGACCATCTACATCGTTACATGATCCGTTTACAAGTGGAGTAGCCTGTGTGAAGTCTTTACACTGCTCAACTGTACCCTGAAGGTCGTGGTGACCAGTGAATACGCCTGTATCCAGCACAGCTACATTAATGCCTGAACCACCAGACGTTGCTCCTACGTTGGCATCGTTATAAATTGCTTCAATGCCCCATGGCGTCTGGTCTGCCGGTGCAGCGAATGCATTTGTCACATTTTCATTGTTTCTGAGCGCATCCACAGACACCTCGTCCACCTTTGTCAGTTTCAGATTCTTATTGTTTTGAAGGGCGTTAAATTGCGCCTCATTCATATCAGTTGAAAATCCGTTGGCACTCAGCTCCCAGCGAGAATCATATTGCTTCTGCAATGAAGCTTTCGTTTTTTGAGCTGACTCTCCAGATACCTCAACATATACGCGGAATTTTTCAGCATTATTTGACTGCTGATCCGGCGCAGCACTTGCCCCTGCTGGTACTGCCAGACTTGCTGCAAGTAATAGACTCATTGCGATACTTCTTGATTTCTTCATTTCCCCGACTCCTTTTGTCAAAATATTTTGTGAATAAACCTATCCTAACAAAAGGAGCGGGTGTTGTTTATCGGGAAAATTAAATCAGCTTTCATACGGCAAAGGGGTATAATTCCCTTTATCTGTATCGGTTTTAACGGAATGTTGCCGTTCGGAACTTTTAGTGGTTGGGAAAATTTAAGGGAAGGTGAGAAATTTATGCTGAATTTTCTGTAAATATTTTTTTAGAAGTCTGTAAAAGGCGCATTTAAATCACTACTCAATCTATATTTTTACATTTTTCCCTTTCATTCATAGCGAAAATCAAGCGTTATTTTTAAAAGTTTTATTGCTAAAAAGAACATTTGTTCGTATAATTTTCTTAAAAGTGGGTAATAGTATAAAAAGAAATTGATGCTGAACAGAGGAGTGAAGGTGATGGAAGTTGACTATTCGCTTGAAAAGAAAAAAGAAATTCTCTGCGTTGATATGCGAAGCTTTTATGCCAGCTGTACGGCAGTGGAGCTTGGTCAGGATCCATTGACATGCAAAATTGCGATTATCGGCAACCAGGAGCAAAAGGGCAGTGTCGTGCTTGCTGCGTCTCCGCGTGCAAAAAGTGAACACGGTATCAGAACCGGCACAAGACGTCATGAGATCCCCAACATCAGTGACCTTCAATTAATTGAACCGGATATGGGACAGTACCTCAGACTGTCCACTGAAATCACGAAAATTTTTACAAGGTTCGTTCCAAAAGAAAATATACATGTCTACAGTGTAGACGAAAGCTTTATTCAGGTGGATGGCACCTCTTCATTATGGGGAGGACCGCATGCTGTTGCTCAAAAGATCTCTGATGATATGATGCGGGAATTTGGCCTGCCATGTGCAATTGGTATAGGTCCTAATATGCTGATCGCAAAGCTTTGCCTTGATCTGGAAGCGAAAAAGAAGGGTATCTGTGAATGGACGTTTGAGGATATTCCGAAGAAGCTTTGGCCGCTTCAGCCACTTTCAGCCATGTGGGGGATCGGGCGTCAGCTTGAAAAACGATTAAACAGAATGGGCATTTACTCAGTTGGAGATCTCGCGGCCCATGATTTGAGCCATCTTGAATCAGTATTTGGTGTGATGGGGAATCAGCTGTACTATCACGCACATGGCATTGACCGCTCCGAGATCGGTGCGCCGATTATTCAGGGACAGGTGAGCTATGGAAAGAGTCAGATCCTCCTCAGAGACTACAATAAAATAGAAGAAATTGAGGCAGTGCTGCTGGAAATGTGTGAGGAAGTAGCGAGAAGAGCGAGAAATAAACACTTAGGCGGTCGGACAATTCATTTAGGTGTCGGGTACAGCAAGCGCACACCGATCAAATCATTTCACCGTTCAAAGTCACTGGATAAGCCGACATCTATTACAATGGAGATTTACGAAGTCTGTCTTGAAATCCTCCATGATAACCTGCAGCCATTTCCAGTCAGGAAAATTTCAATCTCACTAACCAACCTGGCAGATGACTCAGCTCTGCAGCTTGATCTGTTCAATCCGGGACGCGAAAAAGTTCACCGGCTCGGCTATGTGATGGATGATGTACGTCAGCGATTCGGGTCTACTGCATTACTAAGGGCGATTTCCTACACGGAAGGCGGTACGACAAGAAGAAGGTCAAGATTAATTGGGGGGCATATTTCGAAGAAGTCGATGAGTTGAAGGTGATGCAAATTGAGAATAACCAAAAAAATATTGGAATGATTTTGCGTTAGTGCTTAATTTATTTGTAAAGAGAGCACCAAAGCCAAAAATAGATTTCATGATAAAGGTTTTTTATTAAAGTCCATCTTTATTTCTGCACAGCTGGTGATTGAAGCGTAAGGGGGGCGACTCCTGTGGCAGGAAGGGACAGGTGAGACAGAGCATGGCGAAGCCTGCTGGCTCACCGCCCGGCCACGGAAAGCGTCCCCCCTGAAGCGGAAATCATCAGCCAATTTTAGCAGAACCATAAAAATAAGCAAAGCCCGAAAGAACCTGAACTTTGCTCAAGAATTCAGTAATCCTGCAACAACTCAACCGCCTCAACAATCTCCTCATAAGGCACATCCACCGACATCTCATACTGCTCAAGTATCCGATCACCCACCATCAGATAAAGGGACGTACTATGCACAAACTGATCAGATCCCTCCACGCGCGCAGCAGGGGACAGAAATCCTCTGTTAGCAAACAGTTCAACGTCTTCCTGTTCATACCCCGATACGAAATCCCAGTTGTCGAAATTCACTTCAAACTGTTCTCCATATGACTGTAGAACTTCTGGCGTATCTCTTTCAGGATCAATCGTGAAAGAAACAAACTGATAGTTCAGATCTTTTTCATCCAGCTGATCCTGCAGCTCTGACATGTTATAGGTCATCGGCATGCAGACTGTATCACAGTTTGTGAAGATGAAAGCGGTAAGCCAGATTTGATCTTCCATATCATCAGTATGAAAAGGTTCTTCGCTTTGATTGACTGCCTGCAGGTCAGTGACTTCCCCGTTTAGAGAAAAATGTTCATCCAGGTTAACCCCGGATGAACATCCCTGCAGGATCAGCAGTGCAAAGCATGCTGTGATCCATTTTTTCATCTTTACTGTGCACTTCCTACTTCTGTGTCCTGTGGAACAACTAATTCATCAAACTCAGGCTTTTCTTTCAGGAATTGCAGATCATGTGAAGAGTCAGCGAAGGCCTGAATCACCTCTGCATTGACTTCAGTTGTATAAGTTACGCGCTCCCATGCACTTGCAATGATTGACTCATCCATGCGCTGGTTTGTGATTTCTTCGATCGAGTCAACTGCGATTGTTTGTGCTTCTTCAGGGTTTTCGTTAATAAATTCAATGCTCTTTTCATGCGCTGCTGTAATCTGGTCAACCAGTTCCCCTTGTTCTTCAATCAGCTTGCCGCTGGTCACTAAAACCGTATTCGGTAAAGTTGTTCCATAGGCAATCTCATCTGTATCCACGATGATTTTTGCGCCGTTTGCTACGAGTGTAGAAGCCCATGGCTCAGGTACGGCTGCAAGGTCAACTTTACCTGATTCGAACATTGCCTGATACTGTGCCGGGTTACCTGTTACGTGCTTCAGTGTACCGCCAATCCGTGCTGATGTGATGCCTTGTTCTTTCAGGAATGTTTCCATTTGAACATCATGTGTACAGCCAACGCCCGGTGTAATAAATGTATGGTCACCTAAATCTTCTAAGCTTTCAATTCCACTTTGTTCACTGGCTACTACAACAGTACCACCTGATGATGCACCGGCAAGAATTTTAACATCCGCACCGTTTGCGTAGTTATTCATGACAGGACCGGGGCCGACAAATCCTGCATCAATATCACCTGTTTTCAGTGCTGTCATAAATGCACCGCCATCAGGAAATGTTTTGTATGATACTTCTACACCTTCACCCAGTTCTTCTTCAAAGTACTGCTTTTCTTTTGCGATCATCGCAGGAACGTGGTCAATATTCGGGAAATAGCCAATCACAACTTCATCCTTGCTGCCACCTGATGAGCTGTCTGATCCGCAGGCTGATAGTACCAGTATTGCAGCCAGAAAAAATAGTGCACTAAGATTCTTTTTCATTCATTTCGCCTCCAAAATTTTTAATCTGTTGCCAGTCCCCATTTTTTAAGGACTTTCTTTTCAACACGCTGGAAAAACAGTAAGTCGACAATAATACCAATTAACATAATCATGAGCATGATCGCGATGACGCGGCTCATATCTCCAAAATCTGATGCGAAACGTAAGGAGTAACCAAGTCCAGGGCCCGTGCTGAGCAGCTCACCGGCCATCAGTGCGCGCCAGGCAAATGCCCACGCGAGGCGGATACCAGTCACTGCGTACGGGATAGAAGCAGGAATCGTTACTTTACGGAATAACCTGAAGCCTCTGTAATTCATTGTCTTTGCTGCTTTTATGAAAAGCGGAGGAACATTCATGATCCCCGTGCGGACATTAATCGTCATCACAATCGTTGCACCAAGTACAACAATAAAGATGACGGCCATTTCATTCAGGCCAAACCACATAATTGCAAGTGGTAGCCAAACGATACTGGGTACTGACTGTAGTGCCAGGATCAGAGAACCAAGTGTTTCATCAGCTGTTTTTGACTTTGCCAGCAGCACACCGAGTAAAAGTCCCAGCACAAGTGCAATGGCAAGACCGATAAATAATCGTCTGAAGCTGGCTGCGAGGTCATAGACCAGTGTAAGATTACTGAACCCTTCATATAATGAAGCGAAAACATCTGTTGGTGCCGGCAGAAGTGATGGTGATACGTCAAATACGTAGACAGCACCCTGCCATATGGAAAACAGTAGTACGTAAAAAATAATTCTCTTAACGGCTGGCTGCATTTTTCTGCTCCTTTTCCGTTACCTTATCAATTTCAGATTTCAATAACGCCTGTATTTTTTCTTCATAATAGAGAAGCTCTTCCTTTGATTGAGACCGGGGTCTCGGGAAGTTAAGTTCAATGACTTCCAGAATTGTGCCCGGCTGTGTACCCATAACTACAATCCGGTCAGACAGCTTCAATGATTCTGCAATACTGTGCGTGACAAAAAGAATCGTCTTCTTTGTCTCAAGAAAGATCTTTTCCACAATCTCATGCAGCCGTGAACGCGTCTGCTCATCGAGTGCCCCGAACGGTTCATCCATTAAAAGCAGTGCCGGGTCCATCGCAAGTGCCCGTGCAATTGCTACACGCTGCTGCATCCCGCCAGATATCTCATGTGGTGAGTGCTTTGTGTAGGCACCCAGCTGCACCATTTGTAAATATTTCTGAGCTTTTTGCTGCGCTTCCTTTTTAGACATATCAGGTAAAAGCGGGAACATCACGTTCTCTTCAACCGTCAGCCATGGAAACAAAGCAGCCTGCTGGAACACCATGCCGCGTTCCTTTCCCGGTCCTTTAATTGTTTTACCTTCAAGCTCAATCGATCCTTCCGTTGCATGTGCAAGGCCGGCAACAATTGAGAGCAGCGTAGACTTACCGCAGCCTGATGGTCCTAAAATCGAAACAAACTCGCCTTCTTTTACATCCAGCTGAATATTTGAAAGTACAAGCTCAGTCTTCCCATTGTTCGTAAAAGACTTATGTACATTGTTCATTGATAAAAACAAAACATCACCTGCTTATCTCTTTAATCCTATAAAAATAATCGGAATTGTATGTAAGTATAGCTGAAGTAAATAAAAAGTCAATACTTTTTCGTTTACTTCTTTAACGTGGTGGCGGGGTAGAGAGAAGGGGGGAACCGGGTCTTCTTATTTAATGTATGCAATGGTTTTTAGTTTGTGAGAAGCAGTAGTCCTAACTGCTTCTGATGATAGAAACAGCATGGAATTTTATAAGCTGCTTAACTCCCTCTGAAAGCAGAACCTCCACCATCACAGGAGGTTCTGTTTTTTGGAATAAAACCCATTATTATTCACCACAAATCCATTTAAAACTTCTATTAAAATAAAAATAATTCATAATTTAATTTTACCGACTTTTAACCGGTAAAAAGTGATTGTAACCGATTTCAAACGCTGATATCTTTTATTCACAAGATAAATAACCAAATAATCGGTTAACAAAAGGGGTGATTTTACTTGGCAAATATTAGAGATGTGGCAAACAAATCCAACGTATCCATTGCAACGGTTTCAAGAATTCTGAATGGAGATAAAAACCTGGTTGTACTAGAAGAAACAAGGCAGCGGGTGCTGGATGCAATTGAAGAGCTTGAGTATAAACCCATCGGTGGACGTGGAAGAAAGAAGCAGCACCAGATTGTACTTCCTAAAAGAAAGATTGGCCTACTGACGTGGAATTCTGAAGAAGATGACAAGGCAGATCCTTACTTCAAGGAAATTATTTTTGGAATCGAAGATAAAGCGAAGGAGCTGAATATGGATATTGTCTCAACGCATCGCCTGAGACAGTGGAAGCAGGATGACCAGCTTGAAGGGATGGAAGGCATTATCGTCATAGGTAAATCAAGTGCTGCGGATATTGCTGGAATCTTTCCGGGAAACAATATTGTATTTATTGATCAGAGTCCTGAAAAACATCAGTTTGATTCTGTCAGACCTGACCTTGAGCAGGCGACAGAGGAGGCGCTCGAACATTTAATGTCACTTGGTCACAGGAGTATCGGGTTTATCGGCGGAAGAGAGTTCAAAGAGCGGCTTCTATCGAAAAAACTTGAAGTACATGATGCGCGTTTTACTCATTTTAGACGGTATATGCTTGAGCGGGATTTATACCGGGAAGAGTATGCGTTTCTTGGTAATGATGATGTAGGGGACTGGACGACAAAAGCAGGTTATGAACTGATGAAGAAAGCAATTGCACAAAAGCGTCTGCCTACAGCATTTTTTATCGCAAGTGACCCAATGGCGATTGGGGCAATGCGTGCGCTTCATGAGGCAGGTTACAGGGTGCCGGAGGATGTTTCGCTTGCCAGTGTTGATGATATAGATTTTGCGCTTTATGTTACACCACCTCTCACGACAACGCGTCTTTTCAGCCGTCAGATCGGAATGTCCGCTGTGCAGCTGCTGAAGGAGCGGATAGAAGGTCGTGAAGTCCCTCTTACGATCACGGTATCAACAGAGTTGAAGATCAGACAGTCTACTGGAAAAAAAGAATCTTAACTTTATATAACAAGGGAGGAATTCAGAATGAAAAAATCAGCATTTGTAGTATCAGTAGCTGCAGCAGCAGTACTTGCAGCATGTGGAGGAAATGGCGGGAGTGGCGATGGGGAAGTGACACTGGAGTTTTTTCAGTATAAACAGGAAGCAGTCGGCACATTTGATGAACTGATTGCAAAGTTTGAAGAGGAAAACCCGGGCATCACAGTTGAGCAAAACAATGTGCCGGAATCAGATACAGTCCTTCTGTCTCGTCTGACACAGAATGATGTGCCGGATGTGATTAGCGTAAATGGCGGGGTGATGTATGGGGAGCTTGTCAGAGCAGGCGTACTGACTGAAGTCACTGATCATGAAGCGCTTGACGGTATTAATGATGAATATTCAGATATGATCGCAAGGATTGCAGGCAGCGAAGTTGAGGGTCATTACGGCTTTCCACACACAGTAAATGCGAACGGCGTGATTTACAATAAAACAATGTTTGAAGAACTCGGACTTGAAATTCCACAGACGTGGGACGAGTTTATTGCATTGGCTGAAGAAATTAAAAGCGCAGGAGAGACACCATTCTACTCCACGTATGGTGAAGCATGGACAATCCTCCCTCCATTAAATAGTCTGGCATCTAATATTCAGCCTGATGATTTCTATGAACAGCTGGAAGCCGGAGAGACATCATTCTCTGAAGAGTATGGTGAAGTTGCTGATAAGCTGCAGCAGCTGCTTGAGTATACGGAAAATGATGTGTTTGGATCGGATTACAGCAGAGGGAATATGGAATTTGCACAGGGAGAAGCTGCGATGTATATGCAGGGGATCTGGGCGATCGGACAGGTGCAGGAAGCTAACCCTGATATAGAACTTGGTGTGTTCCCGCTACCGGCGACGAATAATGCTGAAGAAAACAGACTTGTATCCGGCGTTGATCTTGTACTTGCAACTGCAGAAGATGGGGATCACCCGGAAGAAGCACAAAAGTTTGTTGAATTCCTGCTTGAAGAGGAAAATCTGCAGCTTTACATTGATCAGCAAAGACTGTTCTCAGCAGTTGAAGGACCGGAGCAGACGGATGAAGCCATTAGTGAACTGCAGCCGGTATTTGAAGAGGGAAGAATTACTTCATTTGCTGACCATTACTACCCTCAGGGATTTGGAATCGATACAATGTTCCAGAATTTCCTGCTTGAAGGGGACAAGGCAGCATTGCTTAATGAGCTTGATTCAGAGTACGAAAGGTTATCAGGTCAATAATCCAATATAGAAGGGTTTCGGCCCTTCTTTTTTATTAAATGAAAGGGGCAGTCATGATGAAGAAAAAGCCGTCTGTATATGTCTGGATGCTGCTTCCGGCGGTCATTCTGTTCTTCAGCTTTCATACGCTTCCTGTGCTGCAGGGGATCTTCTACAGTTTTACGAATTTCAGAGGTTACGGAGTATGGGAGTTTGTCGGACTTGATAATTACATTAGAATTTTCAATGACCGTAATGCGCTGAATGCATACGGATTTACGTTTCAATTTGCAATTGTTTCAACCATCCTTGTAAATATTATCAGTCTGGTCATTGCACTCGGACTGAATGCAAAAATAAAGTTTCATAAAACTTTGCGCGGTATCTACTTTATGCCGAACATTTTAAGTATCTTGATCGTTGGCTTTATTTTTAACTATATCTTTTCTATTTTCATTCCGGAAATTGCTGAAAACACTGGCCTTACCGGTTTAACGACGAGTATTCTGGGAAGCCCGGATCATGCCTGGATTGCTATCGTGATTGTAGCGGTTTGGCAGGCGGCTGCATTTAATACAATTCTCTATTTGGCTGGGCTCGCAACGATTCCACAGGACTTATATGAAGCCTCGGCACTTGATGGTGCCAGCAAATGGCAGGAGTTCTGGAAGATTACGTTCCCGCTGATCGCGCCATTCTTTACGATCAACATGGTACTTGCGATGAAAAACTTTCTGATGGTGTTTGACCATATCGTCGCATTGACAGGCGGAGGTCCTGGACGGGCTACACAATCTATTTCACTGCTCATTTATCAGGACGGTTTTGCCGGAGGACAGTTCGCTTACCAATCTGCTAATGCAGTCATTTACTTTGTGGTCATCGTGACAATCTCAGTGTTCCAAATCCGTATTCTTCAAAAACGGGAGGTGCAGCTGTAATGAAAATAGGCAAAACCAATTGGCCGGTTACTTTGTTGTTGATTGCAGGAACGATTCTGATCCTGTTTCCGCTCTATATTACAGTCGTGAATGCATTTAAAACGCCCGCTGAAACTGCTGAATCAATTCTGGCGTTGCCTGTTGAGTGGACATTTAATAATTTTACAACGGCGATTGAAATGACGAATTTCTTTAATGCTTTTGGCAATAGCTTTTATATCACGATTGTGACTGTTGTTTTTACAGTGCTTACTAATTCACTTGTTGCTTATGCGATTGCACGTAATATGCATAAAAAAGCTTATAAATTTCTATTTTACTATCTTGTAAGCGCGATGTTTGTACCATTTCCAATTATCATGCTGCCAATCGTCAATCAAATGAGTTCGATTGGTCTAATGAATCAGAATGGTCTTATACTCCTTTATATTGTGTATGGGCTATCATTTAATGTCTTTTTATATGTTGGATATATCAAGACGATTCCAAAAGAGCTTGAAGAAGCGGCAATTGTTGACGGATGCACCAGATGGGGTGTGTTCTGGCGCATTATTTTCCCGATGCTGTCGCCAATCAATGCGACTGTGGGGATTTTGACAGCGCTCTGGGCATGGAACGATTTCCTGCTGCCGCTTGTCATCCTGAGTGACCGGGGAGACCATACTTTGCCACTGGTGCAATATGTGTTCCAGTCACAGTTTGCAACAAATTATAACCTGGCGTTCTCATCTTATCTGATGGCACTGCTGCCAATGCTGGTACTTTACTTATTCCTGCAGAAATGGATCATCAGTGGCGTCACACAAGGAGCGATTAAATCCTGATGAACAACCTATCGAACAAAACAACTGGGATCTTTGTCAGTGAAGACCGAAAAACATTTCATCTTCAGACAGAAGAGACCAGTTATATCATTGAAGTTCATAAAGAATATCTTACCCATGTGTACTGGGGGAAAAGAATTGATGCATACAATGGTCTAATGCATCACCGCTTCAGGGATCGCGGCTTCTCGCCGAATCCGGATAGCAGTGACAGAACTTTTTCTCTGGACACGCTGCCACAGGAATATCCGTCCTACGGGCATACAGACTTCAGGGATCCTGCTGTTCATATTCAGTGGTCTGACGGATCGACGGTTTCTGATTTCAGATTCTCAGAATATGAAGTTAGCAGCGGCAAACCTGCGCTTGAAGGGCTGCCTCACGTATACGCAGAGGCAGCAGAAGATGCAGAAACGCTGGTTATCAGACTGAAGGATCAACTCAAACATGCAGTCATAGAGCTTTCGTATTCAGTGTTTGGAAAAATGAATGCAATCACCAGAAGTGCGCGCTTTGTTAATGAAGGAACGTCATCCTTTCACCTTCAAAAATGTGCGTCAGTCAATGTAGATTTTACAAGAGACGATTTTGATGTAATCAATCTTCCCGGTGCGCATGAAAGAGAGAGGGAGATGGAGCGTTCACATCTTGGCAGACATGCTATTTCACTTGAAAGTCGCAGAGGCTCAAGCTCACATCAGCAAAATCCTTTTCTCGCACTTGCTGAAAAAGGAGCCGGCGAAGAGCATGGAGATGTCTACGCATTTAACTTTGTGTACAGTGGAAGCTTTAAAGCGCTGGCTGAAGTGGATCAATTTAAAAACACCCGTGTAAACATGGGAATTCATCCTTTTGACTTCAACTGGCTACTTGAGCCGGGGGATGCCTTTCAAACACCTGAAGCTGTACTCGTCTATTCTGATGAAGGACTTGGGAAGATGTCGAGAACGTTTCATCAGCTTTATAACACGCATCTGGTAAGAGGTGAGCATAAAGGAAAGGAAAGACCTGTTCTCATTAATAACTGGGAAGCGACTTATTTTGATTTTACTGAAGAGAAGATTAAGGAAATCATTCGTGCAGCTGCCGGTACGGGTATTGAACTGTTTGTGCTGGATGATGGATGGTTTGGTAAAAGAGATGATGATAAAAGGTCGCTCGGTGACTGGATTGTTCATACACAAAAGCTGCCAGGCGGCCTCTCCGGAATTGCAGATCAGGTAAATAAAGCGGGGATGAAATTTGGACTCTGGTTTGAACCGGAAATGGTATCGCCTGATAGTGAACTTTACAGGAAACATCCCAACTGGTGCCTTCATGTTCCGGGCAGAAGACGATCGGAAAGCAGGAGTCAGCTTGTGTTGGACTTTGCTAATCCTGAAGTCAGACATAATATTGTGCAGCAGCTGAAAACGATTTTATCCAGTGCCAATATTGACTATGTGAAATGGGATATGAATCGTAATATGACTGAGATCGGTTCACCTTCACTGCCTGCAGAAAGACAGCGTGAAACCGCCCATCGCTATATGCTTGGATTATACGAAGTGATGGAGGAAATCACTGCAGCGTTCCCACATATTCTGTTTGAGAGCTGCTCAGGCGGTGGGGGGCGGTTTGATCCGGGAATGCTCTACTATATGCCTCAGACCTGGACAAGTGATAATACGGATGCAATCAGCAGAGCATCCATTCAATACGGTACAAG
Source organism: Jeotgalibacillus haloalkalitolerans (assembly GCF_034427455.1). Taxonomy (NCBI): domain Bacteria; kingdom Bacillati; phylum Bacillota; class Bacilli; order Caryophanales; family Caryophanaceae; genus Jeotgalibacillus; species Jeotgalibacillus haloalkalitolerans. The sequence continues at coordinate 118,567 of NZ_JAXQNN010000003.1, forward strand.
TCTTGCTTACCCAACAAGCACAATGGGTGCTCACGTATCAGCCTCACCGAACCACCAGACCGGTCGCATCACATCGTTAAAGACGCGTGGTCATGTAGCGATGGAAGCGAATTTTGGCTATGAACTAGATGTCACTAAGATGACTGAAGCACAACTATCCATGATGAGCAAACAAATTGAATCTTATAAAAGCATTCGTTCAACTGTACAGTTTGGAGATCTTTACAGACTTCAAAATGTTCACGAGCACTATTGTTATGCAACGATCAGGGTCAGGCGTGATCAATCTGAAGCAGTTTTTCTCTATTTACACATCCTGAATGAAGCAAATGGCGCTTTCAAACGCGTGAAATTAAGAGGATTAGACTCCTCTGCATTCTATTATGTTGATGGGCTTGATCATGTGTATGGCGGAGACGAACTGATGAACGTGGGAGTGCCGATTCCTTATCCGGATGGTGATTTTGATAGTTTGTTGTGGTGCCTGAAGAAGGTTGAGCATTATGGAAGAGCGAAGTAAGGGACAGACCCTTACTTCGCTCTTATCATTGGTGCTAAAAATTGTAGGAATAAATGCATTGTTTTACAATAGTTTTGTAAGCGGATTCCTCTTTGTGAATTGTTTTAACACTACTTTGAAACAGGAGTGAATGAAAATGAAACGATTTGATGGCAAAGTTGTATTGATTACCGGCGGGGCATCAGGGCTCGGCTATGCTTCAGCGTTGCAGGTAGCAAAAGAAGGCGCGAAATTATCATTGGTTGATTTAAATGGTGAGGCGCTTGAAAAGGCGAAAAGTGACATTTTAGCAGAAGTACCTGAAGCGGAGATTATCACGATTACAGCAGACGTGGCAGATGAAGAAGCGGTCAAACATTATGTGAATGAAACCGTATCAGCTTTTCAGAAAGTTGATGGATTCTTTAATAATGCCGGTATTGAAGGGAAGCAGAATGAGACTGAAAACTATGGCTCAGATGAGTTTGAGAAGGTTGTCTCTATTAACCTGAACGGCGTATTTTATGGGATGAAGCACGTATTAAAGGTCATGAAAGAGCAGGGAAGCGGTTCGGTCGTGAATACAGCTTCCGTCGGCGGGATCCGGGGAATCGGGAATCAGTCAGGCTATGCAGCAAGCAAGCACGGTGTTGTCGGATTAACGCGTAACTCAGGTGTTGAGTACGGACAATATGGTATCAGTATTAAAGCAATAGCACCGGGTGCAATCATGACCCCGATGGTGGAAGGCTCACTTCGTCAAATGGGAGGGGACGACTGGGAAGCAGTTGGAGAGGAGTTCGTAAAGTCTAATCCAATGCAGCGCTTCGGTAAGCCTGAAGAAATCGGCTATCTTGTTGCCTTTCTATTGTCAGATCAGGCAGGATTCATTAATGGCGCTGTCATTCCGATAGATGGCGGGCAGTCTTATAAATATTAAGCATGAACAATAGAGCGAAAAGAAAGGACGACTCAATGTGCTACGGTACATGAGTCGTCCTTTTTTGATTTTAACCACAGAAGGGATCTTTAATTCGTGAAATACTTTGTTTTCAGTTCATGCAGATGATGCAGCTCATGTCCTGCAGAAATATAGGCAAGGGCCCGGGCAGAAAACACGTATTCACCTAACTTCCCCTGATGCAGCCAGTTCTCATCTTTTACATTTTCACATGTTGTGATCATCAGCTGACGGGTGTCCCAAAAATAATTAAACAGCCGTTCAACCGGAATTGAGTCATAATCAATTTGCTGAACAGATTTTTCTCTTTCGAAAAACGGAAGAGAATCTTCAAAGCCTCTGGTGATTCGGAAGATGCGGTAGAGCATGTTCATTTCGTTATCAATCATATGACCGAGTACTTCCTTTGCATTCCACTTACCTTTAGCATAGCGCTTATGCCAGTCAGCAGATGGAACGGATTTTAAAAATTCATTTGTTGTCTGCTGGTGAAGTTTTAATAGATCAATCAGGCTTCCATCAGGGACAAAGTCAATATATTGCTTAAAAGGATTGGCGTATTCACTGCTTTCCGGCTTCATTAGCATGTTTATCTTTCCTTTCGTCCATCATGATTAATCAAGTATGATCGCTTTTCCTTCTTTCCGCAACTTTTCAATGGAAGCAAGCATCTGATGAATCTGTTCATCTGAATGCCTTTCCCAGGAACCTAATTCAGCAACAATTTTTAAAGGTGATGTTGATCTGTAAGAGCGTGTTGGATTGCCTGGAAACCTTTTATCAGTAACATTCGGATCATTTTCAAATTCACCAAGCGGCTCAACCAGATAAATTCTTTCTTTTGCATCGGACTTAGCTAATTCAGCACCCCATTTCGCTGCTTCCAAGGTGGCTGTGAAATAGATATGGTTGGATTTTTTATCCTGGTAGTTTGAAAGGTACTGCGGTTCTAACAGATCACCAATGTTTAATTCAGCTTTTGTCCCATGAAAGAAAGGACCCCGGTCCAGCACATCTTTTTTATCCGTCATCCAGCTCCGCCTCCTGCGTTTTTGGCATTGTCTACACCAGTATAGGGCAGGTTTTTGGAAAAGAGTAGTCTGTAAATGATGCTGGATCAGTAGTATAATGAAGGTAGAGAGCACTACAGTAAAACCCGTCTTCCCGGAAGCAGATCCGGAAAGACGGGTTTTTTAGTGCGACTGCTTTTTACTCAGTATGGTGATTGTCACTAAGATGAGCACCATGCCAAGTACTTGCAGCATATTTAAATAATCTCCAAGCAGAAGTACGCCGAATAATGAAGCTGTTACCGGCTCTACCATTGCAACCATTGAAGCGGTAGTCGCTGTCGTATGGCGGATTCCAATGACATACAGGAAAAATGAAACGCCTGCGCCGACAATGCCGAGTAGTAAAAACAAGGCGGCATCCTCTGAAGTCATTGCGCTTACAAGGTCCTGCTTATCACTAATCGCAAAGAGTATCAGACAGAATACAAAGAAGGCAACTAATAGGGATGACTGCGGCCTTCCATAGGAGGAAGTGTTTTTAAAGCCGAAGATGAATAATGCATAGGATAGGCCTGCTGCAAGTCCCGTAATTGCTCCAGTCACACTGACCGAAATAGAGGTGAAATCATAAGCGCCCGTCAGCAGAATGATCCCGACTAATACGCCAAAAATGCATCCCCATTTAAACCAGGTTGACCGTTCGATCCGAAACATAAAAGAGATTAACAGCACGAATACTGGTGCTGTATACATTAAAGTAGCCGCGATTGCGATACTTGAATGCTCAATACTCAGAAAATAAAAAGTGAAATTCCCGGCAATTCCAATACCGGCAAGTGTTGCCCATATGAATAAACGTTTATTGAACGTCCTGTTTTTGCTGAGGCGGGAAAGAAACCATACAAGAAAGAAGACGAGTCCAACAACGCCTCTGTAAAAGGAGATAACCGTTGGATCCCATCCCTTATTCATTAAAATGTCGGCAATCCCGCCGCTGACTCCCCAAAATACAGCAGCCATCATGACTAAGCCTATTCCCTTAAACTTCATTGTTAGCCTCCTTTAAAACTGAAAAAATGTAAAACTGCCAGTGATTTGGGGGAATTTTTATAAACCATTTAATTGGTATTAGAGGTAATTCCTTCTAAAAACATTGCGTAAACATAGAATATTGAATTAAAAACAGGATTATGATAATCAAACGAAAAAAGCCCATTCCCTCAGGCTTTCGCTTGAGAAAATGAGCTTTTTTAACTAGATAAATAATATAGACTGCAACACCCAGACTAAATCATTATGAAATTAAAATCATGAAAGATACCATGAACATGAATAACGTGATGATCAAAAAATGTATGATTAGAGTTTTTTCAGAAGATATAAGGTTAACTCATCGCTATTATTACAGTCAGCATATTGCGCAAGTGGTTTTCCTTTATACCAGACGCCAGAGCCGTCAGGTATATAACCGCGCTTAATATAAATCCTTTGAGCAGATCCATAACCGGAATGCAAACCGACTGCTAATGAAACAGATTCACTCTTTTCTTTAGCTAACTTTTCAGAGGTATCCATGATTTTATGGCCTATCCCATTCTTCTGAAATTTAATGAGTACATTTAAATCTGCTATTTCAGGAGTATTGGTTGTCTGGAATGGCCCGTAATGAGCTCCAGGTTTCAGCACTGCATACCCTGCAACCCTGTCATCATTTTCAGCAACAATCACTTCTATTTCTTTTTTTGATTGCTGCATATAGTAATCTTTGTATAACTCCTGTGGTTTGTACCATCCCTGCTGTTCAAAGGCAAGCGGGAAATCTTCTATATCGCTTTCCTTCATAGAGCGGATCGTTAAATTGCCTTCTTTTAAATAAATCATACTATACTCCATTCTTAATCAGATGTTTTCATATAAATGAATCAGGTTGAACAACCGACTTTGTGCCATCTTTAAACATATATGCAGGTAAAGTACCAATTACCTTAGCCTGGTGATCTTCAAGTAGAATTCCTGTTTCCTCAGGCAATGCAATGACGGGATTTGAAGAGGTCTGTATATATCTAAGAATCAGTTCTTCGTCCGTCTCCTTGTAATGACACCAGATAGCATAGGAATTCACTAATTCTAAACCGCTGCAATCCTGCAGGTGTACGTGATTAGGATCTGTGTGATCACAAGTTTTAATGTCCGTTCCCATTATAATTGCCCCGGCACTGCCACCATAAAGGATGCCATTATCCTGCACATAGTGATATATTATTTGATCAAATCCGGAAGCCCTCATAGCATTGAGCAAACGATAGGTATTACCGCCACCAATGTATACGGCAGAAAAGGACGTTAAATCATCAATCCTTTTATTGTTTAAATCAGTCCACATCATGACAGTTATTCCAAAAGGATTAAAAACATCAATTATCCATTGATAACAATCATCAAATTGAGAAGAATCCATTGCGATCGGTATGTATAACAAGGGTTTTGTTTTATCGATTTTTTCAATAAAGATCGCATCAATCACTTTTGTCTGATCCTGATCCCCGCCACCGGATAAAAAAAGACTTCCCAAGGTTTTGACCTCCTCACGCCTGCCTTGATTCCCGCTCAAGTTCAGCATCCGACTTATAATTCAATAGCTTCCCAATATGTACAAATCCATAAATAAGGACAGCGGAAATCGTCCAGCTTAGCACCTGTCTGAGTACAAGTCCTTTATCAAAAGCTTCAACGCCATAATTCATGATCAGCCAGACTTTGATGGAAGCCAGCAGAATACCCTGAAAAGCAAAGCCGAATGTAATGAGTTTAAAGATAAAAAGAACTTTTTTCTGATAGAATTCCTGTTTCAGAATCTCTCTGTCTCTACCCCTGAGTTCCATCACATCGACAGCAAACAGCAGATATAGCGGCCTATTGATTGCGATGCTGAAGAGTAGAAGGAGGGAGAGCGCATAACTGTAAAACACACTGTTCCAAAGCATTTGCATGGCTGACCCTGCAAGAACGTCTATCAGGGTTCCAATTGCCAGCGTGGCCATTAAATAAATGCCTAAAAAATTCACTTTCTTTAGAATCACGAATCGGATAATACTATAGATGAATCCCGGTACTGTTGAGATGAGCATGGCATAGTAGTCGCCAATATACTCCCTCGTACCATGCCAGATGACGAGCGGAAAGATGGCATAACAAATTAAATCCCATAATACGATATTATTTTTCAGTTTAAGTCCCTCCAGGTATATGTTTCTTTGGTAAACTGCCTGCTGCTGAGTGGTTTTAGGTAACACGTTTTACAGTTGTCTTAAGGAGCAGGATCCAATTGCAGAGTAAACAAGAGTATTAAAAACACAATCCAATAGATCACAAAAGATAGTGAGAGCATAAAAGAAATCGCCGGAATGATATTTTTTTCCGTATTTTTTACAAGTCCGATGATTGATAAAATGAGGCCTGCCAGCGTTAGAAGATAAGTGAGAATATCCCCGGCTCCACTCCCGATATGTACGATTCGTGTTGGCGGAATAAAAACAATGAAAAAGCAGATGATCCCTATGGTGAGGGCAGAATAGCTAAGTTTAGTATGCTTCTTTTCATTTTTACTGCTCAAATCAAAACAACCTCTCGAATTACAAGATATAAGGCAATTCTAACACATTTTTCCACGATTGAAGGATGTGATTTGCATTCGTTTACCTGTTTAGAAACAGGGGTATTGAAAGAGGATTAACATCAGAGTGTCTATAAACCAGAGGAAGGCATGTGAGGGACAAGTGGATTTTAAAAAATATTTGGTTGAGGGAAATAAAAAAGTGCAATTGCAGGATTATGCGACGAAAGAGGATCATGGTTTTACTGAAGATGAACTTCGTGATGAGATCCTACCTGAAAGCATTGATAAATTGAAAGAGTTGCACTGGCGTTTGCATGCTGCAGAAAAGAGGGGCATTGTTGTTGTCCTGCAGGCGATGGATGCTGCCGGTAAAGATGAGGCAATCAGTTATATCTTTTCAAATCTGACAGCACAGGGGCTGAAGACAGCTTCATTCCAAAAGCCTTCTGAAACAGAACTCAAGCATGATTACCTCTGGCGGATTCGTGAAGGCCTTCCGGCGAGAGGTCAGGTTGGCATTCTGAACCGTTCCCATTACGAAGAAGTCATTGCGCCAAAAGTTCACAAGGATCAATTAAAGGATGAGATGTATCCTGAAGATATGGAAAAAGATGAAGTATGGCCAATGCGCTACCGTCAGATCAAAGACTTCGAGCAGCATCTTGATGAAAATGGCTTTGAAGTGATTAAATTCTTTTTCAATATGTCAAAAGAAGAACAGCGCGAGCGGCTGCTTGAGCGCCTTAAGAACCCGGAGAAAAACTGGGAGTTTTCCTTTAATGATATAAAAGAGCGCCGTCACTGGGATACGTATCAGGAAGCGTTTGAGGATATGCTTGAGCACACGTCTACTGACTTTGCACCGTGGTATGTGCTCCCTGCTGATGATGAATTGTATTCCCGTTACGTTATTACAGAGGTCATGGTGGACTGCCTTAACAAAATAGATCCGCAATTCCCGGAAATTTCAGATGAAGACCAGGAGAAATTGGATGAAGCCATTGAAGAACTTGAGAATGAAGAGAACTGAGACATTGAAAAAAAGACTGCAAATTGCAGTCTTTTTTATATGAAAATACACGCTTAATGTGTTTCATTTACACGATTATTACGTTTAAATCCAATCAGTTTTTCAATCGAAAACCAGCCGATCATAATAACGAACACTGAAATAAAAATATTGCGCAAAGATCCGATCGTTACGTCAAAATTCTGCTTAGTGATTGAAAGGGTGGTATCAGCGTATTTTGCAGTGTACTGGAAGAACAATGACTCCCCGCTGTACTGAATCACCGAAATGATCGTACCAACAACAATACCGCTTAAAAGAAGTATCCAGAATTTCTTCATGGCAGCTCTCCTTCTCTATTCCGCTTTTAATTGTCTTCTGTACAAAAGCATACTTAACACAATACTGATCACGATCGAAATGCCAGCTTTCAAATAAAAGTGACTCAAAAGCCCGTCAACCACATAGCCTCTCAGCTTTTGAACAACCGTCGCCCCGGGAACCCAGTCAATGACATACCCGACTCCAAAGATGGCAGGGAGGCTTAATAATATAAATACGCTTACAAAAGTAATAATGAATGCTTTTGTTTTCATTTTATGTAACTCCTCAACCTGCTTGATTTAAAAAGATAAAAGGATTATGGTTAATTATACCATAAGTGGATCTTGATTAAGATGAAAGGAAGGATTTGTTGAATAAATATAGTATTTTATCAATCTCTTTACTTTTTACAGGACTTTTATTATTCGGAATCAACTGGGTAAGTAATGGATATTCCGAAATATTGATATTCATTAGTTTATTAACTCTGTTAGTTGGACTTGGGCTAAATTTTATCTCTCTCGCAAAAGGAGAAAAGGGATCACTAAAGTTCATATCACTAGTTTTATATATAGCAGTACTTTTTGGAGTGACCTGGTTCGGACCCTATCACATTCTGCGCATCATCACATGGCTGAAAAACGCCGCAGCATTCATACTTTGATTCATGCGAATAATAAAAAGCAGTCCATTGAAAAGATAATTTGCTGATAGGGGGATTACAAGTGGATTCCAGTCTGATTGCCATTCTCGTCTTTTTTGTGGTTATGATGATCATCAGTTCAAGTGTGAATATACTTTTGAAAACAACCAGTAAAATGGATTGGGTGGTTACATTATTAGTAAGCCTTGGCTTTTCGATCGTATTTACAGGTGTATTTATTGTCTATTAACTCATTAAGAATTGCGCTCCATATTAAAAATGCCACCATGATTAAGTAACAGGTGGCATTTTTAATATGTATTAATCTACTATTTTTAAGCCCAGCAGCGCTGCAAACTGAATAGCCTGCTGAGTCGACACTTTGCAGCCCTTCAGATCTTCAAGGGAAAGAATCAGCGACTCAAATGTTGAAGAACTGATATCAACCGTTTTGAGCGGGGATCTTTCGAAATTCACACTGTTCAGGTTGCATCTTCCAAACTCCACTTTTTTCAGGATGCACTCATAAAAATCAGCACTTTCCATTGAAGCATGTTGGAATAGTACCTTTTCAAGCTTCGAGCTTCCAAAGGCGGACAGGTTCAAAATCGATTCTTCAAAAAGCACATTGCCGAACCGCGAATCAGTCAGGTCAGTGCCTGTAAATTTACAGTTATTGAAGCTGGTCCGGTGGATCGAGGATTTGCTCAGGTTGGCATTTGAGAAATCGCAGTTTTCAAACTGCACGTCTGTCAGGCTGATTGAAGTAAAATCTGTTCCGTTAAAGCGGCAGTTTCTGATGACCATTGCAGACAGGTTCACTCTGTGTAGTGCTTCATTTTCAAAGTCAGTATCACTAATCTGGCATTTGTCGAGCTCCGGGTAATCCTCATAAAAGATATCGTGAAATTTTCTTTCAGGCAGTTCGCTTGGAATCTTTGGTGATTCAAGTTTCATATGATGACCTCTTTCTATCATGCCGGTTAAATAGATTATTTAACAACCAGTCTACAGACAGCCGAATAGAAAAAACACCCTATATTTTTAAGTGAAGTTGTGTCAACGGATATTTTTAATTAAGCACATGAATATAGAAGTTGTCCAGGGGTTATTCAGCAATATCTATATTAAAAGTAAATACCATTGATCCTGTTACTTCACCATCAGCATCAGTCCAGCTGCCTATAACAGAATAGATTTTTTGACCTTTTCCTTCAAGGTTAAATGATTGGTTTTCAATTGATTCATCAACAATTGTGCGATTATCATCTAATGAAATGTAACTCATTGAGTCGGGTTGATGATCTTCAAATGAAATGTTTACTTCAGAACCAAAAGAGCCTGAATGATTATAGTCGGTTATGGATAATTCTTCGGGGTCAATTCCCGTATTAGAACCTGAAGCCTCCTGACACTCACCCCAGCAAAGTGTTTGTTTATCATAGCTTATTTCTTCGCCGGACAAAGTAATTGAAGCATTGATATCTTCCTGCTGAGGTAACCTCTCACTTTCGGCTTCCGGTTCTTCCTGGGAACATGCAACTAAGAGCAGGAGCGGGATTGATAATGCGGTAATCCGCGTGGGTTTCAGAATGAATCTTCCTCTCTATATAAATAATTTGTATTGGTAATATATTTCCTGTTATGCATTTTTTGAAACTATTGTGCTTATTTACTGGATCATTCTGATTTAATCAATGATTATATTTAAAAGGACTTTTTTTGAAAAAAATGCACCTTACCTCATGACTGTTAGATCAGGGTTGCGAACGCATTCATTCAATTTGACCATACCTTACAGATGTTTACATCAATTTTCTCTGAGGAAAAGATTGGTATCTTAAAATAAAGGAGCTGGATGAAATGGATATTCAAAATCGACAGCAGGGTGGACAACCCGGACAGACACAGGCAGAACAGCCGGGGATTGAGTCGAAGATGGGTCCTCGACCACTTCAGCCGCTTCATTATAAAGGCAGTGAAAAACTGACTGGACGTGTAGCGCTCATTACAGGTGGAGACAGTGGTATTGGCCGTGCTGTCGCAATTGCCTATGCACGTGAGGGAGCGAATCTGGCTATTAATTATCTTGAAGAAGAGCAGAGTGATGCAGAAGAAACGAAAAAGCTGATCGAGGAAGAAGGCGTGAAGTGTCTGTTGATTCCCGGAGACGTGTCAAATGAAGAGACATGTAAGAGCTTAATCGAGAAAACGGTGGATCATTTAGGACAGCTGGATATTTTAATTAATAATTCCGCAGTTCAATACCCGACTTCAAATCTTGAAGACATTTCATTTGAACAATGGGATAAAACGTTTAAGACGAATATGTATTCAGTATTTCATATGACGAAGTTTGCGCTGCGTCATTTAAAAGAAGGCAGTGCGATTATTAATACGACGTCAGTGAATCCGTATAAAGGAAATCCACAGCTGATCGATTATACGTCTACAAAAGGTGCAATTGTCGGCTTCACACGCAGTATGGCAGCGAACTTAGCTGACAGAGGGATCCGTGTGAATATGGTGGCACCGGGACCAATCTGGACACCGCTGATCCCATCTACATTCGATGAGGAAAAAGTAGAAGAGTTTGGAACAGACACATTAATGGGACGTCCGGGTCAGCCGTCTGAGCTGGTCGGACCTTACGTATTGCTTGGATCAGATGATGGTTCTTATATGACAGGTCAGTGTATTCATGTGAATGGCGGACAGGTGATGTCGTCTTAATTCGTATAGATTTATTTGAAAAACCTTTGGCTTGAATTGGCCAAAGGTTTTTTTATGGAAAATTTTAAAAAGGAAGTTGCAAAAAATGGAGGTTAGACATATACTTATATACATAACTATATAACCATAAAACAAAAGGCGGTGATTTTCTATTGAGCCACTCACTGAATGACAGTAAGCCGATTTTTATACAGATCAAGGAACGAATTGAGGATCAGATTGTGAATGACCAGCTGAAGGCAAATGATCAAATCCCATCAACGACACAGCTTGTAAGCTTTTATAAAATTAATCACTTAACCGTCGCGAAGGGCATTAACCTGCTTGTGGATGCAGGCGTCATTTATAAAAAAAGGGGTGTTGGCATGTTTGTTGCAGAGGGGGCAAAAGAAATGCTGATGGAACAGAGAAAAGAAGGGTTCGTGGATCAATATATGCTGCCTATGCTGCAGGAAGCAGAAAAACTGGGGATCTCTCAGGAGGAATTAACAAAAATCATGGAGCAGTTGAAAGGACGGGGTGGACAGTGACCGCTAATATTCTGGTTGATCAGGTTTCAGTAAAATATAAAAAGTTTCATGCACTGGATCAGGTATCGCTGAAGCTGGATGGAGAAAAGATTTATGGATTAATCGGCCGTAACGGTGCCGGGAAAACGACGCTTCTGTCACTGCTTGCTTCTTTTGCAGAACCGGATGAAGGAACGATCAAGGTCAATGGACAGCCCCTTTTTGAAAATGCCGAACTGATGCAGCAGGTGACATTTGTCTACGAAAAAGACTTCAAAGAAGAGTCTGAAAAAGTAAAAACATATCTTAAGGCAGCTGGTGAGTATAAGCCGGACTTTGATACAGAATATGCGATGGAATTAGTGGAGATTTTTAATCTGCCGTTAAATAAACCTGTGCATAAGCTTTCTAAAGGAATGCAGTCAGTGCTTAATGCAGTGATCGGGCTTGCTTCACGCTCACCAATTACTATTTTTGATGAAGCATATTCCGGGATGGACGCACCGACACGGGAAATTTTTTATCAGCAGCTCTTGGAAGATCACGCCCGTCACCCGAGAACGATGATTTTATCTACACATCTTGTTTCTGAAATGGATTATTTATTTGAAGAAGCGATCATTCTCCATAAGGGAAAGGTTCTTTTGCATGAGCCTGTTGATGTTGTCCTGGAAAAAGGAGCATCTGTCACTGGTGCTGCAGACCTGGTGGATGATTTTGTTGAGGGAATGAATCAGATTCACACACAAAAGCTCGGTGGGACTAAGTCAGTGATGGTGATTGACCCGCTTACTGAAGAACAGCTGGCCCGCGCTTCACAAAAAGAGCTTGAAATCGGACCTGTCTCACTTCAGGATCTGTTTATTCATCTCACGAAGGAGGACGTGCAGCATGGAACAAAGTAAACGGAAGGACTTAAAAATCGCTTTTAATCTGACATTTATGCAGCTTGGCTGGTCAACATGGATGATTGGAATTGTACTGCTAATGTTCATCACGTTACAGATTTTTACTGATTTTAAATTGTTTTTAAATGATGAAGAAGTCGCATTTCAGGGGTTTATTCACTTTATAGAAAATCCTTATAAGATTTTCATGCTGGTTGTCGGCATTATGTCAGTACCAAAGTTTTTAAGCTGGTTTGTGAAAACAGGGGTGACCAGGAAAGATTACTTCACAGGTACTGCTGTTGCATCAGCGGGCCTATCGGTCATTTTTATGATCATTGCGCTTGTGATTGCCGGGATCGAACAACTGGTTGCGCCTGTTGAGGTTGTGACATTTCTGGGTGAAGACGCAACATGGTTAATGATCTTTATCGTCTATACGCTAAATATTTTTGTTTATTATCTTGCAGGCTGGCTGATTGGTGCCGGGTATTATCGCTTTGGTTTCTGGGGCTTGCTCTTATCTATTGCCGGAGCACTTGGACTGATCTTCATGATGGACCTGCTTTGGACGAATGAGCTGGAGACACCGCTGCATGCATTTGAAAATATGCCAATATTTATTTCGTTCGGTGTAACAGTTATTTTAATTGGAATTTCTCTCTGGGTGATTCGGATGACTACGAAGAGAGTGAGGGTGAAGCTGTAGAGACCAGGTTGCGCAGGAGTGAGGTGTTTTACTTTGGCCTTCGGGTAATGAAATGACTCATAAAAAACAGAAAGACCGCATGGTGCTCCTGAGCACTTTCGGTCTTTCTGTATGAGTGTGTGATTTATTCTAAGTTTGCATGTTTGCCATACATCGTATCAGAATCCAGCCCTTTTTTCTCCATAAAACGAAGAATCACTGCGTCAAAGAATAATAGCAGGGTTTGTTCGAAAAGAGATCCCATCGGCTGAATGGTTTCATACGCATCTTCTGATTGATCTTTCGGGGAACCAGGCATCTTAATGACCTTATCTGCGAGTTTTCCAATCGTTGAATCTGCATTAATCGTGACGGCAATGACCGTTCCACCCAGGCTTTTGGCTTTTTCAGCCATTGAGACTAAGCTTTTCGTCTCCCCGGATCCGGAAGCGATAATCAGGACATCATCTTGTTCCAGGTTTGCAGTCACTGTCTCGCCAACTACATAAGCATCCAGCCCCATATGCATCATGCGCATCACAAAGGATTTGCCCATGAGACCTGATCTGCCGGCTCCTGCCACAAAGATTTTATTTGTGGCAATGAGTTGTTTCACGAGCTGTTCAGCCTGCTCTTCTGAAAGTAAGTCTGCTGCACGACTTAACTCATCAAGAATGCTTTTAAAATAGTGAGTAGTCTGCGTCATGACTAATTAACCCTGTGTAATGAGTTCTTTCATTTTAGAAGCTGCAGCCTGCTTATCATCCTGCCCTGTAATACCACCGCCAACGATCACAAGATCCGGCTGTGCTTTAATGACTTCCGGAAGTGTATCCAGCTTAATGCCGCCTGCAACAGCTGTTTTAGCATTTTTTACAACGCTTTTTATCGTTGCCAGGTCTTCAAATGAATTCTGACCGACTGCCTGTAAATCATATCCAGTGTGAACGCAGATATAATCTACACCAAGCTCATCAAGCTCTTTCGCACGGGTAGCAATATCTTTCACAGCAATCATATCAACAAGGATCTGCTTGCCCTGTTTTTTTGCTTCTTCAACGGCGCCTTTGATTGATGCGTCTTCAGCAGCACCAAGAATTGTCACAATATCAGCACCCGCAGCAGATGCCTGGCTTACTTCATAACCGGCTGCATCCATGATTTTCAGATCAGCAAGAACAGTCAGTTGAGGGAACGCAGCTTTCATTTCTTTCACTGCTTTAAGTCCTTCGTTAATCACAACCGGTGTCCCAATTTCGACTACGTCTACATAATCTTCTACTTCCTTCACCAACTCAATGGCCTGTGGAATATTTACTAAATCTAATGCTAATTGCAATTTCATCGACAATCACTCCTAAACAGAATTTTGTGGTGTAAGGACTGATCATCCTTATTGTTAATGTTTCTTCGAACGATCTGCAGGCTTTATGTGGTCAGTTATTGTGTCTTCACGAAAAAAACCTTCGCTGAAGACCCTCACAATTAAAGCCGTTTTTGTAGTCTAATCCTAATCAGTCTTATTATCAATCAAAGAGGCTTGTACAATGCGCGCGTCTTTGTCTCTGTTTCTCCAGTGACGTTGGTATTTTCCCGATCGACGTAGCGATACACCCGGGTTGAGTGCAGTGACTGCTGAGTTGAGTGCAGTGAAAAGGTAATCGAGTGCTGTTTCCGTAAAACCGGGTGCAGTACCACCCCTGTTGATGCTTTTAAGAAACTAAAGGCGAGTGACCTAAAGGCATCAAGCGTGTGGAGTATTCGAACGTTGGATAAATACGATCGAGGTAGGTAAGGAGAACAGCGACGTAGCGATACATCCGGGTTGTAGTAGGTATTAGCGTAGTTGACTGCCGTGAAAACAAAATTGAAGTAGGTGAGAGGCCGCGCCACTGTTCTCATGCCTGCTTTAAACCGTCCTTTCACACTGTTTACTGTATCTCTCAACGGGTAGAGTCAATATATTAGTCTAATCTTTAAAAGAGGTGTTCAAAAATGAAAAATGCTATAACCATTAAACATAAACTCGGTCTCGGAACAGCGCCGCTTGGCAATATGTTCAGAGATGTGCCTGAAGATGAGGCGATGGAAACGATTCAGTCAGCGTGGAATGAAGGCATCCGTTATTTTGATACGGCACCGTTTTATGGAGCGGGACTCGCTGAAATCAGACTGGGGGAAATTCTGTCGTCATATAAACGTGATGAATATCTTCTGAGTTCAAAGGTCGGCCGTCTGGTCCTGGATGAAACAGAAGAAAAGGAAGGGCTGTTTGAATACGGCAGGAAAAATAAGATCCAGACAGATTATACGGAGGACGGCACGCTCAGATCTATCGAAGACAGTCTGAAGCGACTGAAGACGGACCGCCTGGATATGGTGTATGTGCATGATATTTCGCCTGATTTTCTTGGAGATGAGTGGATAACGAAGTTTGATGAAGCGCGTAATGGTGCGTTCAAAGTGCTGGATCGCCTGAGAGATGAAGGTGTGATTAAAGCATGGGGGCTTGGCGTTAATACCACACCGCCAATTGAAGTAGCGCTTGAGCTTGAAGAAGCGCATCCTGATCTGAGCTTATCCGCTACACAATACACACTGCTTCAGCATGAACGCGCACTTGAGCGAATGATGCCGCTTGCTGAGAAGAGTGGTGGCGGACTAGTAATTGGATCAGCATTTAACTCAGGAGCACTGTTAGGTGGAGACCACTTTGACTATCAGGAAATAACGCCTGAGATTAAAGCACGTGTGAACAAGTTCAATGAAGTTGCATTGAATCACGGCGTGAAACTGAAGGATGCTGCACTGCAATTTTCAACGGCACATTCGGCGGTGAAGGCTGTGGTAACCGGCTCTACAAGACCTGATCGGATTAAAGAGGATCTGCAGGCGTTAAGAGCAGATATTCCTGCTGGTTTCTGGGATGAGCTGGTGGAGAAGGGGCTTGTTTCTGAAAAAGCGCCTACCCCGGGAAAGTAATAGTTCAGGATAACCATTGTTTATAAAAAGGCACCGTAGTTTAAAAATGCGGTGCTTTTTGGGTTATAGAAATCTGAATGATTTTGAATAAAACACCAGCTAATTGAAAATAACGCTCAGCCTTTCTCCATTAGACACAACACCTAATGTAAAAATGACCAAAATAATGACCAGAAGGAAAGGTTTTTTTATTTGTGTTTTTTTCCAAATGGATCGGTTAGTAGATAAGATGACTGAAAAGTAAACTAAACTTACAATAGTCGTTCCAATCAGCACGGGAATTAACAGACCCTCATCCAAAGTCGGGTCGAGCGTTTTCCCGAGCGCTTCAGATATATAAAGAAAGAGTAGTACAAACAGAATAAGTACATATTGAAGCAAGTAGCCATATATGAAATTGAAACTGGCCACTAATGACAGGATAAGAATATGAATCGTTTTTTTAGACATACAAATCTCCGCCTCATCCTCTTTTGCCCCGATTATACAGTATTTTTTAAAATGATATAGTCCTTCCTGCTCTTCCGCAGATGGAGTTAGTTGACTGTCTTCACATACTTCGCGGTTTTATTATAAAGATTATTCCCACTAACAGGAACGAATGTTCTATAATTGAAGTAAGACAATGCGGAGGTGTTAAATTTGAGGCCAGATCTGACAAAACATATTAGCTTAGAGAGTTTTAAAGACTTCTACTGGTTAAAAGAAGAACTACAATCTTTCTGCAGGGAAAATGGAATAAGTGCTTCTGGTTCAAAAATAGAGATTTCCGGTAGAATTGAAACATTTCTTCTGACAGGAGAGGTACAAAAGCCAATCAGAACATCAAAAGTAAAAAGTAAGCGGGAACCACAGGTCGAATTAAGTCTTGATACAATCATTTCCGAAAACCATCGTTGTAGTCAAAGAGTAAGAGCTTTCTTCAAGACGGTGATTCCTCATTTTCATTTCTCTACCTTTATTCAAAACTATTTTAAAACTAATATTGGAAAGACATATGGAGACGTTGTAGATGCCTGGTATGAGGAAGAAGAGCGAAAGAAAGATCCGGCGTACAAGAAAAAAATTGCTCCTCAGTTTGAATACAATCAATTTATTCGTGATTATTTTGCTGACTCTAATAATCAGGGGAAAAGTCATGAGGAAGCAATTAAAGCCTGGAGAAATATCAAAGAACTTCCTGGAAGTAATACATACAATAATGCATCCAACACATCTCAACGTTTTTAATTTGATGTGATTTACATGAATAGAAAATAAGACTATGTAAAGAAATGATAGATGTACTTATAATATTCATATTGACGAATATTCCTTTTATGGTATATTTGAAAATAAGAAGGTGATTTAAATGTCTGATGCGAATCATATAAAAATGTTCCAGGCGGTTGGAGACGAAAAACGTTATAAGATATTAGAGCTCTTGCAGGGAGGGGCCAGGACAGTTGGTGAGATCGCTGATGAGCTGGGGTATCTTCAGCCTCAGACCTCCAAACATTTAAAAATTCTGCATGAGGCAGGTTTGGTCCGTGTTGAAGCAGTTGCGAACAAACGGTTTTACCATCTGGAGAAAAGCGGGTTTATGGCTTTACAGAATTGGCTGTCATCATACATTCAACAGTGGGAAGACCAGCTTGACAGGCTGGATGCGCACCTAAAAGAGGAGGAATCATGATGAACGTGAAAACAGAGGGGACCAAACTGATCATTGAACGTACTTTTTCCGTATCGCAGGAGCGGCTGTTTAAGGCTTTTACAACTTCCAGTGAATTAGAAGCATGGTGGGGGCCAAAAGGGTGGAAAACAACAAACAAGCGTTTTGAATTTGAAACGGGTGGATACTGGCACTACTGTATGAAGTGTGAAGATAAAAG
The DNA here is from genome assembly GCF_034427455.1 of Jeotgalibacillus haloalkalitolerans. NCBI lineage: Bacteria > Bacillati > Bacillota > Bacilli > Caryophanales > Caryophanaceae > Jeotgalibacillus > Jeotgalibacillus haloalkalitolerans. The sequence continues at coordinate 136,305 of NZ_JAXQNN010000003.1, forward strand.
CCAGGGTGATTTTTATGGAATGGAGTCATGGGGACTGGCAAAATTTAAGGAAATTCAAGCACCGGAGCGATTCCTTTATGAAGATATGTTTTCTGATGAAGAGGGGAATGTAAATACTGACTTGCCGGGCATGGATATTGAAGTTCTTTTTGTTCCGACAGAAGGGGGAACAAAGCTGATCACCACAACTTTCTTTGATTCAGCAGAGTCTCTTGAAAGACTGAGCGAAATGGGCATGGTGGAAGGTACAGCCTCGCAGATGGACCGGCTGGAGGAATATTTGAAATAAGTAGTTTCTTAATACATCTCAGTGTAACCCGGAGCACAGCCTCAAGCCTGTTGAAAAATGATTGAATAAGAAAGAAAGGGTTCCGGTTTTTAAAAACTGGAACCCTTTTTAGATAGACTATAAATAGAAACAAACTGGAACTGAATATAATTGTCCGGCTACAAAGGGAATCATTGAGAGGATATAGAACTTTAACAGCAGGTAAACAATACAAATTGGGTTGAGGGGGGATAAGGTGAATGCATCCTTTACAATACGTCTAAAGGCTTTTTTACTGGACTATATCTTCATATTCTTTTACCTGATTGCCCTAATGCTCCTGAGCCTGTTCATCCTGCCTGAGCTGCAGCGCTTTTTAAATGATGCTTCTTTGTTCATGAGACAGTTTGCAGGGTTTATGCTTGTGACTTTCCCGGTGTCTCTATACTTCGTCATCAGTGATTCTAAAATTGGTCTTCAGTCTTTTGGGAAGAGAAGGCTGAACATCCGGGTGGTTGATCAAAACGGAGACGCCGTTTCAGTATTACGTATGACGTTTCGGACATTTCTTAAGTTTTTGCCGTGGGAGATCTCACACTTCTTTGTTTATCAAATTACTGCGGGTAATGACAGCACAGTTTTTTTAACTCTATTTGGTGTATTGATTTATGGTTTAATGCTGCTGTATATCCTGACAGCTGTTTTTACAAAAGAAAAACAATCGGTGTATGACATGATTGCTAAAACGAAAGTAATAAAAGTTTGATATGAGGAGGAAATACGATGAGTAAATATAGCCTGTTCGGCAAGTTCACTGTACAGGAAGGTAAGCGGGATCTGCTCGCCGATATTCTATTAGAAGCAGCCGCATCAATGAAGGATCTTGATGAATGTGAAATCTATATCGTGAGTATATCTGAAAATGAGCCGGATGCGGTATACGTTTATGAAACATGGGAGAATGAACAGGCGCATCAGAATTCATTATCACTTGAAGCAACCCGGACGCTGATCAGCCGTGCAAAGCCGATCATTACGGGAATGGAGAGGATCAGCACGCTTGAGACTGTTGGGGGAAAAGGGATTTGAATGGAGCCCCGGCTTCCGGCACAATTTCTTCCTCTTATATAAGATAAAGGAATTGTGTTAATATTGTGTTCAGCATAGGAACATAGAAAAAAGGAGCCGCATTATGACACAGATTTTCCTCGGATTACTTTTGATATTTTTTAAGCTCGACATCAACTTCCTTGATATTAGTCTTACATATTCAATTACCAATCTCTTAGGTTATATCCTGGTTTTTCTTGGCGTAAAGGACCTGGGGAGAAAATATGAAAGAATCGAAAAGGTTCAGTCTTTAGTAATTTTTATGATTTTTCACAGCGTTGCATTTCTTGTGTTGAACGCTACCGGGAACTCACCTTTGACGCTTCCGCTTGATTCGTACTTAGCTATCGTATCTTTTGTGGGTCTCGCGTTCGTTATTGCAGGTATGTTCATGGTGTTTGTGATTATCTCCCGTCTGATCGAAGGGATTGAGGATGGGGGAGAAACCGCTCATACACGAAGATTGAAAAGGCTCTGTGCCATCATGATGACTGTATATGTATTAATTGGTATGTTCTATTTCATGTTCACTATGGTCCCGGAAATCTCGCAGATTTTAATGGGCGTCTTACTGCTGTTAAAGATCATATTTCTGATGGAGTTTTACAATATTTTTATGAAAAGTAAAAGTGGCGTGGCAGCTGAAAGGTAGAGGAGGGACAGACCCTCCTCTACCTTTTTCTGAGTCTTTAGACCAGTTGAAAACGAATAAAAACAGTTCTACACTAATTAGGAATGAATGTTCATTCCGTAAAAAGAGGAGGTAGTGAGATGCCGGCAGCTACAACGAAACGTGAGGATATCCTGCAAAGTGCTTTGACGTTATTTGCAGAGCGTGGTTTTGATGCAACGACGATTCCGATGATTGCAACTGATGCCAAGGTGGGAGCGGGGACGATCTATCGCTATTTTGAGAATAAAGAAGTGCTTGTGAATACTTTGTTCCAGCATTATGTCAGTCTGTTCAGGCAGACGCTTGAGCATCAATATCCATCTGACCAGGGAATACGTGAACAGTTTCATCATTTGTTTCAGGGAATGATCCGCTTTACGAATGAGCATGACCATGCCCTGTATTTTATCAAGACACATAACGCTTCTTATTTTCTGAATGAAGAGAGCCGCGGAGAATTTCATCGTTTGCTGATGATCCTCGAGCATTTTCTTGATGAAGGTAAGAATAAAAAGCAGATCAGGCTGCTGCCATCAAAAGCATTAATTGCGATTATGTTTGGCGGCTTCCTTGAATTATATAAATTGATCCGTGCAGGTGAGATTGAAGCATCAGAAGCTTTACTTGCCGGCGTAGAAGAAAGCTGCTGGGATGCTGTACGTCATCATTCATGATGAGGTTCAGCTTTCTTTTCCTATTAACGGAATGAATATTCATTCCGCGCTAAAAGCAGATAAATTTTAAAAGAGGTGTAAGCATGATAGAGATAAAAAACCTTCCGCAGCCAAAGACATATGGTCCGCTTGGAAATTTACCCGTGATTGATAAAGAAAAGCCGGTGCAGTCTTTTATGAAACATGCAAGAGAGCTTGGACCAATTTATCAATTTCACTTTCCGGGCCGTGCGAGCACATTTGTATCAAGTGCCCGCCTGGCTGCAGAGATTTGTGATGAAAAACGTTTTGACAAGCAGGTCGGTCCTGCACTCCAGAAAGTCCGTGCATTTGGCGGAGATGGTCTTTTTACGAGTAAAACAGAGGAACCGAACTGGAAGAAAGCTCATCAGATTCTATTACCCAGCTTCAGCCAGCAGGCAATGAAAGGCTACCATGATAAAATGGTTGACCTTGCCCTGCAGCTTGTACAGAAATGGGCACGGCTGAATGCGAATGAAGAAGTGCAGGTGCCGGATGATATGACACGCCTGACACTGGATACGATTGGACTGTGCGGATTCAACTACCGGTTTAACAGTTTTTATCGTGAGGATGCCCACCCATTTGTAGAAAAAATGGTCAATGCCCTTGATGAATCAATGAACCAGACCCAGCGTCTTGGTATTCAGGATAAGCTGATGGTTCGTTCTAAGCAGCAGTTTAAAGAAGATATTGATTATATGTTCAACCTTGTAGATCAGCTGATTGAAGAGCGTAAGGAATCAGGGGACCAGGGCGAGAATGACTTGCTTTCGCATATGCTGAAAGGAAAAGATCCTGAGACTGGTGAGACGCTGGATGCAGAAAATATCCGCTATCAGATTATTACCTTTTTAATTGCAGGCCATGAAACCACAAGCGGACTGCTGTCATTCGCGATTTATTATTTACTTAAGCATCCTGAAAAATTACGTAAAGCCTACGCTGAAGTAGATGAAGTGCTGGGTGACGGGGTCCCTGATTTCAAACAGGTGAAAAAGCTGAAGTATGTCAGAATGATTTTAAATGAAGCGCTCAGACTCTGGCCAACTGCGCCAGCATTTTCAGTGTATGCGAAAGAAGATACAACGCTTGCAGATGAAGTAAAGGTTGAAAAGGGTGACACCTTTACACTCCTGATCCCTGAATTGCATCGTGATACTGCAGTATGGGGAGATGATGTGGAAGCATTCAGACCTGAACGTTTTGAAGATCCATCAGCCATTCCGCATCATGCGTACAAACCATTTGGTAATGGACAGCGCGCATGCATCGGGCAGCAGTTTGCACTTCACGAGGCGACACTTGTGCTGGGCATGGTACTGCAGCATTTTGAACTGGAGGATCATTCGAATTATGAGCTGGATGTGAAAGAAACACTGACCTTTAAGCCGGAAGGACTGAAGATGAAGGTTAAAGCGCGAAAAGAACAGATTCAGACGCAGACACCTGTAAAAGAAAGTCATGAGGCATCAGAATCTCAGGAAGCTGCCATTGCATCGCATGGTACACCTTTACTTGTTCTTTACGGATCAAATATGGGCACGGCTGAAGGGATTGCGCTTGAGCTTGCTGATACAGCCCGTTTTAAAGGGTTTGAAGCTGAAGCTGCACCGCTTGATGAATATACAGAAAATCTTCCATCTGAAGGAGCTGTCCTCATCGTTTCAGCTTCTTATAACGGAAATCCGCCTGACAATGCAGTTGATTTTACAGACTGGCTTGTAAAAGATGAGTCTGCGGATCTGAAGGATGTGACTTATACGGTATTTGGCTGCGGTGACCGGAACTGGGCAAATACGTATCAGCGGATTCCTCAGGTGATTGATGAACAGCTTGCAGCGAAAGGGGCTTCAAGACTGCTTGAACGCGGGGAAGGTGACGCAGATGATGACTTTGACGGAGATCTGGAAAAATGGCAGTCGCGTCTGTGGCCGGCACTGGCTGAACAGTTTGACCTTGAGCTTGAATCTGATGATCATGCATCCGCTTCAGTATCTATGGAATATGTCAGCGGCGTCAGCTATACACCGATTGCCAGAACATATGAAGCATTCTCATCCGTGATCCTTGAGAACCGCGAACTTTTACGGACTGATCAGCGCAGCACACGTCATATTGAAGTTGCACTTCCTTCAGGCGTCCCGTATCAGGAGGGAGACCACCTTGGCGTACTGCCTGAAAATGCACAAGCGTTAATCGACAGAGTGCTGAATCGCTTCGGATTAAACGGTGCTGAGTATGTGGTGCTTGGTGATGGAGCAGGGCGTGCAAACCATTTACCAGCGAATCAGCCCGTATCTCTTTCAGAATTGCTGTCCCGATATGTTGAACTGCAGGAGCCTGCTACACGTGCACAGATCCGCGCACTTGCAGCAAGCAATCCATGTCCGCCGCATAAAATGGAACTGGAGCAGCTGACTGAAGATGAGGCTTATAAGCGTGAGGTTCTCAGCGTCAGAAAAACAATGCTTGAACTGCTTGAGGACTTTTTATCATGCGAGATGGCATTTGAAGAATTTATTTCTTTACTACCACCTTTAAAAGCAAGATATTATTCCATTTCAAGCTCACCGCGCAAGACAGCTGACCAGGCAAGTATCACAGTCAGCGTGGTCCGCGGAGCTGCCTGGAGTGGTAAAGGTGAATATGCGGGCGTGGCATCCAACTATCTCGCGACAAGACAAGCAGGAGAGAAAATTGCCTGCTTTATCCGCACGCCTCAGTCATCATTCCAGCTGCCTGAAGATCCGGAAACACCGGTCATTCTCATTGGACCCGGCACTGGTGTTGCACCATTCCGCGGATTTATCCAGGCACGCCGCGCGCTTCTGGAAGAAGGCAGAACACTTGGAGAGGCACATCTTTATTTCGGATGCCGTCACCCACAGCAGGACTTTTTATATGAGGATGAACTGAAGGAAGCTGAACAGCATGGCGTGATTCAGCTATACAGCGCCTTTTCAAGACAGAGTGATGAAAAAGTATATGTGCAGCATTTGATTGAACAGAATGCAAACACAATCATGCCCCTTCTGGAACAGGGAGGTAAAGTATACATTTGTGGAGATGGCAGTAAAATGGCACCGGCAGTCATGAACACGCTGGTCCGCAGCTATCAGAACATTCATCAGACAAGTCAGGAAGAAGCCGAAGCATGGCTTGATGAGCTGGAACGGTCCGGCCGTCTTGCAAAAGATGTGTGGGCAGCGAAGTAAGTTTGTAAGGCAGAGAAGGTAGAGCAGGGGTAGACCCGTCTCTACCTTTTTTTGCTATAATAAAAGTGAAACAAAAAAGAAACAAAGGAGAGACAACCATGAGCAAAAGTAAAGCGAAAAAACTGCGACTGCACGCAATGAGAAATGGCAGATTTGACGTTGAGTTGAAGCGCGGTACTCAGACTGATATCAGTACACATGTCAGAAAGACAAAAACGAAAAAGGAGAAGCTGGATCAGATGAGAAACAAACACAAAAAATCGACATCGGGGTGGAGGGTAGAAAAAGTTGCCTGATGGAATAAGGAACATGATTAAAAAACCTGTACTCTTTTGTTCCTTGTGGGAACTGAAAAATTTTTTATAAGATTCATTCCAGCTAACGCGCCTGTTGTATTCAGGCGCGTTTAAATAGGTCTGAACTAAAAGTAAGTTAAATGAATATCTAAAATACCTATTGCAATCGTTTTCAATCTATCATATACTTCTAAACATTAAGAAGATCCGAAACGTTTCGGGAGGTGCTAAAAGGTTGACGACAATTAAAGACATAGCAAAAACTGCCGGTGTTTCTGTGACGACGGTATCGCGTGCATTAAATGGATATTCGGATGTAAATGAGGCAACGCGGAAAAAGATTATGGAAACGGCAAGGCAGCTTAATTATGCACCTAATACAATTGCAAGAAGTCTTGTGATGAAAAAGTCTAAAACAATTGGTCTTTTAGTTTCGGGATTTATCCGGGAGAGTGTGAAGGATAATTTTATGCTTGATGTGCTTTCGGGTGCGAATGATTATATTTCCAATACGGATTATGATGTGATCCTTTTTAACACCAATTCTTCAAAACAGCGTGAAAAGACGTATCAGCAGTTATGTCGGGAGCGCCAGGTTGATGGTGTAATTATTCAGGGAATTAAAACGGATGACCCTTATTTAGAAGAGATTGTGAACGGCGATACACCGTGTGTGCTTGTCGATATCCCTAAAATGGGAACTAAAACCGGTTATGTGATGACTGACAATGTGGCAGGCGCATATGATGCAGGAAAGCACTTCATTGATTTGGGACATGAAAAGATTGCGATGATTAATGGACACAATCAGGCTTTTGTCAGCAAGGAGCGACTGGAAGGTTTTGAGAAGGCATTAAGTGAATCGGGCTTATCGCTGGTCGAAGTGATGAACGGTGACTTTACTGAAGAGAGTGGAAGGCAGTGTTTGCATGACCTCATTCAGCAGCACCCTGAGATCACTGCTGTATTTTGCGCAAGTGACCTGATGGCGATCGGAGCATTGACTGCTTTAAAAGAGCTTGGGAAAACATCACCAGATGATCTTTCTATTGTGGGATATGATGATATTCTGCTTGCCAGATACGTCACACCAGCTCTGACAACCGTTTCACAGGACATTCACGGACTCGGCTATGAAGCAGCAAAAATGCTCGTTGGATTATTAAATGATGAAAAACCGGATAAAACGATTATTAAACATGAACTGATCATTAGAGACTCAAGCCAGAGGTTTCAATAAAATAATTGAACTTAAAAAGCTTGAGTATTTTTTTTGACTAAATCCGAAACGTTTCGGATGTGATTGGAGAGGCATTTATGAATTACAGAGTAATTAAAGAGAACGATTTATTCTTATTAACTGATGAAAAGGGAGATATCACTCCTAACCATACATATGAACTTGGATTGTATACAAAAGATACACGCTTTTTAAGTGAATTTAAGCTGCTTATTAATGGAGAATCACCAATTCCGCTGCATTCAGATGGCGGAGAAAATTATAGATCAACAATCCTGCTGACTAACCCTCATCAGGAAAAAGATGGTGAACTGATTCTCTGGAGAGAGTCTATACAATTTGAGCGGACAAGATTCATCCACAATGATGTTTTATATGAAACGGTGAAGGCAACGAGTTATTTTCCGAAAGAAGTATCCTTCAATATTGGACTTCAGTCGGATGCTGACTTCACTGACATGTTTATTGTCAGAGGGTTTCAAAATGGTGAGACAGGAACAAAGGCACCTGTGACATCTGAGCCGGGAAAAATAACTTTCTCATACAATGGAATTGATCAGATTGACCGGAAAACAGTCATCAGCTGGGATCAGCCGGAAAAGCAGGTTGAAGGAGGCAGTGTGACGTTTAACTGGACACTTCAGCATGGTGAATCAAAAGAAGTGACGTTTACAGTGGAAGCGCTTCACCAGGAAACAACGGGTGTGGCGGCGGATCGACAAAGCGCTATGCAGGCACTCCAGGATTCATATAAAGTCTGGAACGAGTCACTTCCGAAAGTTCAGTCGAATCATCAGCAGTTAAATCGTTTAATACAAAGAGGGACTGATGATTTAAGAGTGCTGCTGACAGATGTGGGTTTTGGTTCATTCCCGGTTGCAGGCCTCCCATGGTTTGGCGTTCCATTTGGCCGGGACAGTCTGATTGCAGCGCTTCAGCTTCTGCCGTTTAACGCTGAGGTAGCAAAAGGAACACTTCGGACAATGGCTCATTATCAGGGAACGAAAGTCGATGCATGGAGAGATGAACAGCCCGGTAAGATCATGCATGAAATCCGCTACGGTGAACTTGCAAACACAAACCAGATTCCATTCGCTCCTTATTACGGAAGCGTGGATTCAACGCCATTGTTCCTGATGCTGCTGGTTGAAACGATCAATTGGACAGGGGATCTGACACTTGCAGAGGAATTGAAGCCTAACATCGACCGTGCGCTGAACTGGATTGATGAGTATGGCGATCGTGATGGAGACCTGTTTGTTGAATACCATCAGGAGGCTTCAAAAGGCATCGCAAATCAGGGCTGGAAAGATTCAGGTGATTCCATTGTTCACAGAAATGGTGATTATGCAAATTCTCCAATCGCATTGAGTGAAGTGCAAGGCTACGTTTATCAGGCAAAGACAGGAATCGCCACACTGTTTGAGGCACTTGGTGATTCAGGACGTGCTGATCAGTTAAGAGCTGAGGCTGAGCGACTGAAGGAGAAGTTCAATCAGGATTTCTGGATGGAGGATATCGGTTATTATGCAATTGCGCTTGATGAGCATAAAAAACAAGTCGGTACGATCACCTCAAATCCTGGTCATGTGCTGCAGTCAGGTATTTTAACTGAAGAACGCGCAAGAAAAGTATCAGCTCATTTGACAGAAGAAAAAATGTTTTCAGGTTATGGTATCCGCACGATGGCTGAGGGTGAAGCCGGCTACAATCCTATGAGCTATCATGACGGCAGCGTATGGCCGCATGACAACAGTATGATTCTCCTTGGTATGGGTAAGCTTGGTCATCATACGGAAATGAACAAGGTTATTGGTGGGCTGATTGAGGCATCACGACACTTTGAATATGACCGCCTGCCGGAGCTGTTCTGCGGATATGATGAGTCACTTAAAAAAGCAGTACCTTACCCGGTTGCCTGCTCACCCCAGGCCTGGGCTGCAGGTACGCCACTGTCGTTTATTCAATCTTTGTTAGGGATCTTCCCTGACAGTCTTAATAAAAACATAGTCATTAACCCGGTATTACTTGAGTCAATGGATGAACTGCAAGTCAATGATATGAAGGTGGGTGAAGGGGTTCTATCGTTAGAGGTTAGAAGGATTAACGGAAAAGTGGATGTGAAGGTACTCAACAATACGACCGGTTTTGAAGTTGTCAGTCAGCAATTAACGAAGCACTTTAATTAAAAGAAAAAGGAGAGAGATGATATGAAGAAAAAGTGGATGGTTTCATTTAGTGCAATGGCTTTACTAGCTGGAGGAGCGCTTGCAGGATGCAGCTCGGATAATGGCGGCGGTGACAGCAGTTCAGGTGATGAAGGTAGTAAAACGGAAATCACACTTGCCGGCTGGGGAGGTAACCCGACTGAGCAGGATCTGCTGCAGCAGACGTTAGATGATTTTGAAGAGCAGAACCCGGATATCGATGTGAAACTTGAAGTTATCGCAGACCAGTATATGGACGTAATGAAAACCCGTCTGATTGGGGGAGAGGGACCGGATGTTTTCTATCTGGATGCTTTTGAAGCACCTGCGTTAATTGAAACTGGCGTCCTTGAGCCGCTGGATGATTATGTAACTGAAGAGTTTGATGTTGAAGATTTTGAAACACCTTTACTTGAAGCATTCCAGCAGGACGGGGTCACTTACGGATTCCCTAAGGATTATTCAACACTCGCACTTTTCTATAATAAAACGATGTTTGAAGAAGCAGGCGTTGAAGTACCGACTACATGGGAAGAAATGATGGAAGTATCTGAAGCACTGACAGGTGATGGCGTATATGGCTACGGGGTAGCACCGGAGCTTGCGCGTCAGTACTTTGTTGCAGAATCTCTTGGTGGAAGTGTAGTGGAAGATAACATGGCGAACTTTGGAAGTGATGAAGTCATTGAAGCGCTTCAGCCAATTATTGACCAGCACAATGTAGCTAAAACGTCAGCACAGCCATCAGAAGTCGGTGCTTCATCCGGCGGGGATATGTTCGGTCAGCAGCGTGCAGCAATGGTACTTGAAGGGAACTGGAATATTCCTTACCTGGAAGAGACATTCCCAGAGCTTGAATATGGTACTGCGGAAGTTCCAACAATCAATGGTGAAAAAGGAACAATGGCATTTACCGTTTCTTATGTGATGAACGCAGCTTCTGAAAAGAAAGAGGCATCATGGAAGCTGATTGAATATCTGACTGGTAAAGAAGGAATGGAAACTTGGACAAGTAAAGGTTTTGCTCTTCCTACGAGAAAGTCTGTTGCTGAGAAGCTTGGATATGCAGATGATGAGCTGCGCGGTTCACTCGTAGCAGGTGCAGAATATGCAACAGTTTGGTCTAACGGAACAAACCTTCCAATCATCACTAACAACTTTAACAATCAATTTGTCAGTGCGTTTCTTGGCGACCGTCCACTTGACGAAGCATTAAAAGAGGCTGAAGAGCAGGCAAACAGCGAGATTGAAGCCAATAATTAAGTTTGCAACTTTAAAGATTAAGAAGCTGGCTGAGGTCAGCTTCTTAATTGAAATGGGAGTGACATAAAATGAACCGTAAGTATAGCCGGAAGAAATTGCAGGAAGCGGGACAGGGATATTTCTTTATGTCTCCAACCCTTTTCGTACTAGCCTGTTTTATCCTTGGACCAATCTTTTATGCGGTATTTCTATCGTTTCATAACGTACGACTGCTTGGCGAAACAGCCTATAACTTTGTTGGGTTCGCAAACTATGAAAGAGTGTTTGATGACAGAAGAGCACTGATTGCACTTTGGAATACGTTCAAATATGTAATCATTGTCGTGCCGTCACAAACGATCCTTGCGATTATTCTGGCAGCAACGCTGAATGCAGGGATGAAAGGTGAAAAGTTTTTCAGAATTGTATACTTCTTACCTACTTTGACTTCTTCAGCAGTTCTGACACTGATCTTTATGTGGATGTATAACCGCGAAGGATTGATTAACTTTGGGCTGGAATCAATCGGTCTCCCTACATACGATTTTATTGGAGACCCAAATATTGCACTGACAGCTATTATGATTATGAATATCTGGGCTACTGCACCCTTTTTCATGGTGATCTATCTGGCAGCCCTTCAGGATATACCGGATTCGCTATATGAAGCTGCAGAGCTCGATGGCGCAGGTCCGATTCGGAAATTCTGGTCGATTACAGTGCCACATCTGAAGCCAATTACTTCATTTGTTGTGATCATGGGGATTATCGGTACATTCCAGCTGTTTGACCAGTCTTATATCTTCTCAGGCGGTTCAGGCGGACCGGATAACTCCACTCTGACTGTCGTACTATTAATCTATCAATATGCATTTAAGTCATTGGATACAATGGGATATGCAACAGCGATCGCATTCATGCTCGCAATTGTCATCCTTGTTGCAACATTACTGCAGCGTAAATTCTCAAAAGAAGAAAATCTTTACTAGAAGGGTGGGGTTGAAATGAAGAAAAAACGAAGCGCAGGCAGAGTCATCCTATATGGAATTCTTTGTCTCTATGCCGTCATTACACTGATCCCATTTTTATGGGCACTATCTTCATCATTCAAACCGCTTTCTGAAATCGTCAGCGGCGCAATTACATTTATCCCGGAAAATTTCACCTTCGATAACTATCGTCAGATCTTTATAGAAGAAGAACTTTTCCCACGCTGGATGTTCAATAGTGTCTTCATCGCAACAGTCGGAACAGGGTTAAATATCATTTTTAACTCGATGGCAGGATATGCACTTGCAAGATTGACATTCCCGGGCAAAAAAGGATTGTTCATTATTATCCTTGCTGTACTGATGATCCCGGCTCAGGTAACAATGATTCCAAACTATCTGATCCTGCGTGAATTCGGATGGCTCAACAGCTACCAGGGCATGATCGTCCCATCCATGATAAACGCAACATTCATTTTTATGATGAGACAGTTCTTTGTCAACTTCCCTAAAGAACTCGAAGAAGCGGCAGCTATTGACGGACTCAGCAGAATCGGCACATTCTTTAAAGTCGTTCTGCCACTCGCCAAGCCGGCACTTGCAGCACAGGCAATCTTCGTCTTCATGGGCTTCTGGAACGACTTCATGCGCCCGCTGATTATCATGACAGATTCAAGCATGTATACATTACCACTCGGTCTGAACACGTTCAAAGGACAATTCGTCAGCTACTGGAACTACATCATGGCAGCGTCTATGGTCTTTACTTTACCGGTCCTGGTGATCTATGCGTTCTTTAATAAGTACTTTATTAAGGGACTGTCATTGACTGGCGGGAAATAAGGAGAATTGAAGGCGAGTGTCAGGTCCAGTTTACAGGAAAACAGATCCTCTCAGCGCATAGCGCTGGGAGGATCTGTTTTTGCTGTTTGAACCGCTGTTTTTTGACTGATTGCAATAAAGAGTTTCATCACGGCTTAATGCTTTATCAAGTGGGGGGAGATCGAATGCTGTATAAGTGCGATCGAAGTAGGTGAGGATTGCAGCGACGTAGTGATACGCCCGGATTGAGTGCAGTGAAAGGGCAAATGAGTGCTGTATCCGCAGAACCGGGTGCTACACCAGCCCCTCTTGATGCTTTTAAGAAACTAAAGGTTTGTGACCTAAAGGCATCAAGAGTGTGTGGCAATCGAACGTTGTATAAGTGCGATTGAAGTAGGTGAGGAGTGCGGCGACGTAGCGATACACCTGGGTTGAGTGCAGTGATCGCGGAGTTGAGTGCAGTGAAACGTCCAACGACTGTCATGAACTCAGGATCGACTGTCATGCCCTCGCAATCGACGCTAGCGACAGCCCGCCGTCTCCCGCAACAGCCCACACCCAAACATTCAAACAATCATTTGAATATAATGTTGACATTCACAACACCACACACATACACTATAACTAAACAATCAAACAAATATTTGAATGAGGTGTAAACATGGTTAAATCAGCGAATCATACATCACAGGATACATGCGAAACGTATTGTTATGACGAAGCAGTTGTCAATCGTGTACAGCCGAGAATAGCTGAAGCAGAAGGCGTGGAGCTGATTTTTAAAGCCCTTGCAGATGCTACACGTGTAAAAATTACGTATGCGCTCACACTAGAAGATGAGCTTTGTGTCTGTGATATCGCGAATATTATTGGCTGCACAACAGCGACTGCCTCGCATCATCTCAGATTGCTCCGTAATATGAAGCTTGCAAAGTACCGCAAAGAAGGAAAGCTGGTTTTTTACTCACTTGCTGATGATCATGTGCGTCAGCTTGTGTCGATCGCATTAGTTCATGCGAATGAGGAATAGGGGTGTTTAATATGCAAAAAACTGAACAGGAAGAAAAATCAGCCTGCTGTTCCACTGAAATTGCGCAGGAGCAAACAGCAGTGTCATGCTGTTCGAATAAAGATGCACAAACTGAACAATTGGCAGATCCGGGTGATATTAAAACCTATAAAGTAACCGGTATGGATTGTCCGTCGTGTGCGTCAACTCTTGAAAAGGGTTTGTCAAAAAGAGAAGGCATTCAATCTGTCAAAGTGAATTACGCAGCAGGGAAAATGGCTGTCGGTGCTGTGAATGCTGATATTTTCGAGGCGATCCCGGGGTATGTGAAGAAGTTCGGCTTTGAAGCCGAGCCGGAACGCCCGGCCAGAGACGCCCGTGTTTACCAGGTAAGCGGGATGGACTGCAGCTCGTGTGCTGCAACACTTGAAAAGCACATGACGGGAAATCCGGGTGTGCAAAGTGTGCGCGTGAACTTTTCAACCGGAAAAATGCATATTGCACACACACTGACTGATGAACAAGTCATTAAAGAAGTGCAGAAGTCAGGCTTTGACGCAAAACCTGCAACACTCCGGAATCAAAAGAAAGAAGCTCAGCAATCAGTCAAACCACTTCCGATTACAACAATATCAGGGCTCCTTTTAGCACTCGGATTCATCGGATCCTTCACCGCCATTCCGGATTGGCTGGTCACAGTATTTTACGCAGCTGCGATTGTGATCGGGGGATATAAACCTGCGAGAAGTGCTTTCTATGCAGTTAAAAGCCGCTCGCTTGATATGAATGTACTGATGGTGACTGCAGCAATCGGGGCAGCACTTATTGGGGAATGGTTTGAAGGGGCGACGGTTGTCTGGCTGTTTGCGCTTGGGAATGCACTGCAAAACCGGTCAATTGAACGCACGAGAGATTCAATCCGCAGTCTGATTAACCTGACACCTTCAGAAGCTGTAATAAAAACAGCGGGCGGCACTGTTGTAAAGGATGTCGAGGACGTTTCGCTTAATGATATTATGATCGTTAAGCCGGGTGAAAAAATTCCACTCGATGGTGAAATTACTGCCGGACTATCGAGTCTGAACCAGGCGCCGATTACAGGTGAATCACTGCCGGTTGATAAAGAACCGGGGGATACGGTATATGCAGGTACAGTGAATGAAAGCGGCTCTCTGGAAGTAAAAGTTACGAGACTGTCAGAGGATACCACGATTGCACGAATCATTCATTTAGTAGAAGAAGCGCAGGAGAAAAAAGCGCCGACGCAGGCCTTTATCGACCGGTTTGCGGCGGTCTATACGCCGATTGTATTTGTACTTGCGCTGCTTGTGATGGTCATTCCGCCGCTTGCAGGATTTGGTGCATGGGGTGAATGGTTCTATAGAGGACTTGCGCTATTAGTCGTTGCCTGTCCGTGTGCACTGGTGATTTCAACGCCGGTTGCCATTGTGTCAGCGATCGGAAATGCTGCACGGAACGGTGTACTGATTAAAGGTGGTACGTTCCTTGAAAAGGCGGGTGCCATTAAAGCGATCGCGTTTGATAAAACGGGCACGCTGACAGAAGGAAAGCCGAAAGTAACGCAGGTCATTACACTGCAGGACGATAGTGAAACGCTGGTCAGTATCGCAAAAACGATTGAAGAGCATTCAACGCATCCAATTGCACAGGCCGTCATCAGCTATGCAAATGAACGAAACATCGCATCTAAATTGGGCAGTGATTTCAGTGCAATTGCTGGAAAAGGTGCAACTGCAGTCATTGATGGCACTGAATATTTTGCAGGTAAACCAAAGCTATTCAGTGAAATGGGCATTTCAACAGCACACATTGATGAGCGCATTGACGTGTTGCAAAATGAAGGGAATACGCTTGTCGCAGTCGGTACGCGGGATCACATCCTCGGACTGATCGCAGTGGCTGACACGGTCCGCGATATCACCGTTCGTTCGATTGAAAAGCTGAAGCAGGCAGGCATTAGTGAAATGGTCATGCTGACAGGTGATAATGAGGGGACTGCGAAGAAAATGGCTGCTGAAACCGGAGTGGACCGCTATTTTTCCGAGCTGATGCCTGAAGATAAGGTAAGTGCTGTGAAGAAGCTGCAAAGTGAAGGGAAGCAGGTCGCTATGGTAGGTGATGGCATTAATGATGCCCCGGCACTTGCGACTGCAGATCTCGGCATTGCCATGGGCGGCGCCGGAACCGATACGGCGATGGAAACAGCGGATATCGTACTGATGGCTGATAACCTTGAAAAGCTGCCGCACACGATCCGCCTGAGCCGAAAAGCACTCACGATTATTAAGCAGAATATCTGGTTTTCTCTTATTACGAAACTTGCTGCACTTATGCTGATTTTCCCGGGGTTCCTGACACTGTGGATGGCTGTACTGAGTGACACGGGTGCTGCACTGATTGTGATTTTGAATAGTATGCGTTTGTTAAGAATGAAGTGATATGAAGCAGATCCATTTCGGGTCTGCTTTTTTAATTAGAGTGAGAGACGCGGACTTTCGCATTTAATTATGAAGATAGATAAACCAAAGACTTTCAACCAGGATTCAATAATAAAAGCTGACCTGACTCTAAAACTCAAGTGTCAGGTCAGCTCCCTGAAAAACAAATCAACTCTGCTGCGCCTGATAAACTTCTTCATAAGGCTGCACCACAACAAATCCATTCCCTGAAAACTTCATCTGCACAGACTCTCCGCTGCCCCGTCCGAAGAAGCTTTTCAGCTGAACGTCTGTGACAAACTCAGGCTCAAGGTTACCCGACCACGCCACTGTTGCGTTCGGGTCAGTAAAGACTGGTTTGTCTGGCGTAACATGTAACGTAAGCGGCTCATAGTGTGAGGTAAAGGCAACAAGACCCTGACCTTCAAGCCGAACGTTGAACAGTCCGCCAGCCATCATGCCTGCCACACGTCTCATCATTTTTATATCCCAATCAAGGCCGTCCTGAAAAGCGAGTAAGTCATTTCCGTTGATATACACGCTTTCACCTTCAAGGTCGAGTATTGTGATCTTCTTACCCATATCTGCAATATACAGTCTTCCCTGGCCATTTGCTTTCATCAGCTGAGTACCCTCACCGCTGATAGCTTTTTTGACGAACTTCCCAAGCCCATGCTCAAGCATACCCTCGCGTTCAAATTTAATATTTCCATCATAAGAAATCATAGAGCCCGCTTTCGCCCAGACCCTTCCGTTTAGATTCACCTCAAGCATACGGTCAGTCTCCAGCTCAAAAAAATCACGTGCGCTGTCTTCCTGCTGTGTTTCCTGTACAAATTGTCTGATCGAGTACTTTGACATTTGAATTCCTCCCTGGTTTGGATAACAGTATATACGATTGACCCAAGAAATAGTTTCGTTTCTGGAGAGACTTCAAAACGGACTTGCAGGTTATTTTTAAAAAAGAGAAGCATAAACTTCACCAAGCTTACAATGGCAGGTGAACGAACCTATGCATGAAATGTCTCTCATGTCAGAAATTATTCAAGCCGTCTCTGCAGATGCACAAACGAGAGGGATAAAGAGGGTTGAACGTATTGATGTGATTGCAGGTGAGCTGTCCAATGTTTTACCCGATGCTTTGGAGCTGGCCTTTTTTTATTTTCAGAAGCAGGGGATTCACTGTATTGATGAGAGCACAACATTAAGAATCAGTACGGAACCCGCAATAGCCAGATGTGAAGAGTGCCAATTAGAATTTAAGCCGGATTACCGGATTGCCCTTTGCAGTAAATGTATGAGGACGAGCTGTGTGTTGTTATCCGGCGAGACATTTAAGGTTGAATCATACGAAGGAAGTGAATAAGTTTGAAAGTACACCTTCAGGAAGACATATTAAAGGATCAAAAACGTGCTGCGGCTTTTAACAGAGAGCGGTTCAATCTTTCTAAAACACTTGTGATTAACCTGATGAGTTCACCGGGAGCGGGGAAAACGACACTTCTGGAAAAAACAATTAAAAACCTCAATGGTAATTACCGCATCGCTGTCATTGAAGGGGATTTAGCGACAGAAAGAGATGCAGAACGTCTGCGGGCTTTAGGTGTGCAGACAGTCCAGATTAACACGGTCGGGGGCTGTCATTTAGACGCGAGAATGATCGCAAAGCAGCTTCCACATTTTCATCTTGAAGAAATTGATCTTTTATTTATTGAGAATATAGGTAACCTTGTCTGTCCATCAGGGTATGACCTTGGACAGAACTACAAAGTAGTGCTGTTAAGTGTGCCTGAAGGAAACGATAAAATCCCCAAGTATCCGATCATGTTCAGGCGTACTGATATGACAATCATTAATAAGATCGACCTGCTGCCTTTTGTAGATTTTGATCTCGCAGAAGCTGAAAGTGATTTGAGGGCAATTCATCCTGAAGCTCATTTTAAAGCGCTGTCAGCTAAGACAGGGGAAGGTTTTGAGAGCTGGATAGACTGGTTGAGGGATGTTCATCAAACATGCACAAGGCATTAGAAGTCACGGTAAAAGGAAGGGTCCAGGGGGTGGGATTCCGTCCGTTCATCTATTCACTCGCAACGAAACATCAGCTGACAGGCACTGTTCAAAATAACGCCGGCAGTGTGCTGATACATATTGAGGGGTACGACAATAACCTTTCCAGGATGGTCAGGGATATACAAATGCATGCACCTCCGCTATCACAAATTATTGATATAAAGGTTCAGCATGTAGCAGTAAAACCTTGTGAAAAATTTTTGATTATCCCGAGCACAAAGAATTCCGGTTCTTTGCCCTGGATCAGTGCAGACGCTGCGGTTTGTGACCAATGCGTAGAGGAGCTGATGGATCAGAAGAATCGCCGTTTTCATCATCCTTTTATTAACTGCACCCAATGCGGTCCGCGATACACGATTATTCAGGACCTTCCGTATGACCGTCCTCATACTACGATGCGTCATTTTGATATGTGTCCTGAATGTCAGAAGGAATATATGGACCCGGGTAACCGTCGCCACCATGCCCAGCCTAATAGCTGTAAGTCCTGCGGGCCGGTCCTGAAGCTTTTTGATCAGCATCAAATGTTAATAGCTGAAAGGCAGGAAGCAGTCAGGGCAGCCATTGATGCTCTTAGCCGGGGAAAGACAGTCGCGATCAAAGGGATCGGTGGCTATCATTTAGCCTGCGACGCTCTCCAGGAAAACGCGATAAGGGAAGTGAGGAAAAGAAAGCACCGCCCTCATAAACCTTTAGCTGTCATGTTTGATTCATTAGATTCAATCAAAAAGTATTGCCGGGTCTCTGATGATGAAGAAGAGGTGTTAAAGTCACCTGAAAAGCCTATTGTGGTTTTACATAAAAGACCCGACAGTGTGCTGTCTGATGGATTGTCACCCGGGTTAACTACTGTCGGTGTCATGCTGCCGTACACGCCTTTGCATCATTTGCTGTTTGAAAACGGGAGGCTGACATGCTTAGTCATGACAAGCAGTAATCTCTCCGGTCACCCAATTCAATACGGGGACCGTGATTTAGATATGCTTCATAAAACCGGCGATTTTATTTTATCTCATGACCGGGCGATCCATGTCCCGTTGGATGATTCAGTTGTTCAATTCGAGTCAGATAAAAAAACGTTCATTAGAAGAGCGAGAGGATTTGTGCCGGATCCTTTCCCTGCACAATCAAATGTTGATGAAATCATTGCGCTCGGTGGACAGCAGAAAAATACGTTTGCCATTGGAAAGCAGAATTATATCTGGGTGGGACCACATATTGGTGATCTTGAAAATGAAGAAATAATTCATTCTTTTTTAAAACAGCTTCACCATTTTAAAGAATGGCTGCAGATTCAGGGAAAAGTTATTGCAGTAGATCAGCATCCCGGGTACACGACATCGTATTTAGCAAAGGAAATGAATGGCTCAGTCATCGCTGTACAGCATCATCACGCACATCTTGTCTCATGTATGGAGGACAATGGTTTAACAGATCCGGTGCTCGGTCTCATTTTAGACGGTACAGGCTATGGAGAAGACGGATGTATATGGGGGTTTGAGTTTTTATATGGAGATGCCCATTCATTTGAGCGGGCTGCTCATCTGGCTTATACACCACTTCCGGGGGGAGAAAAGGCAGTGAAAGAACTCTGGAGAATTGCAGCAGGAATGATCCTGCATCATTGGCCGGCAGATGGAATGAAAATAGCCGGACAGCTTTTTCCGGGGAAACAAAAGGAAATTAAGTTGATTGAGCGGATGATCTTAAAAGATATTAACAGTCCAATGGCTGGATCATGCGGACGCCTGTTTGATGCGGTCAGTGCAATACTGGGTGTTTGCCTCACCTCTACGTATGAAGGAGAAGCAGCAATAAAAATTTCGGACATGATGAATGGAACCGGAGAAGAATCAAATGCTGAATCTTACCCCTACCTCGTGAATAAAAGAGATGATGGAATATTAGCGCTTGATTTCTCTCCAATGCTTCAACGGATCATTGATGAGAAATGTGCTTCTCAATCAATTAAAACGATTGTCCGGAAATTCCACATGACCATCATTACTGCCTGTGTGGAAACAATTGTACTATTGTTTGACAACCACTCCGACTGGGACCGGACAGTTGTGTTTTCAGGAGGGTCTTTTCAAAATCAATTTTTAACAAGAGAAATAAAAGTGCGGCTTGAAAAGCATGAGATTAAGGTTTATACCCATAAAAAAGTTCCATGCAATGATGGCGGATTATCACTCGGTCAGCTCATCATTGCCGCAAGTAAACGTAAAAGGCGGTGACATGATTGTGTATCGGGGTTCCTGCGAAAGTGCTGGATATACAGAATGAAGAAGCATTGGTTGATGTAATGGGATCAAGAATGTACGTTGGAACTTTTTTTGTCCCGGAAATAAGCATCGGGGATTATGTCCTGTTACATGCAGGTCAGGCGATGACCATCGTCAATCAATTATTTGCGATGGAGAGTATTGAAGAATGGAGGAACATTCTACGTGAATAAACTGGACCTATTTTCTGATCATCATCTTGTACGCCAGTCCCTTGCCGCTGTCATTGAGATTGCAGAAGCATTCAAACTGGAAAAAGGGCGTATGCCTGTATTAATGGAAGTGTGCGGTTCACATACAATGGCTTTTGCCAGAAGCGGCATTAAACAAAGGTTAATGGACCATGTAAAGCTGATTGCAGGGCCGGGGTGTCCTGTTTGTGTGACGGATCAAAAATCCATTGATGCGATGATTCAATTAGCGGATGAACCTGATACGATTCTTTGTACTTTCGGTGATATGATGCGCGTTCCCGGATCTGCATCCACATTAATGAAGGCAAAAACAGAGGGTAAAGATATACGGGTCGTCTACTCTCCGCTCGAAAGTGTAAAAATTGCTCAGCAGCATCCTGATAAAGAAGTCATTTTTTTAGGAATCGGATTTGAAACTACGATTCCAATTCTGGCGCTTGCGATCAGAGAAGCTGAAAAGATGGAACTGCATAACTTTACGATCTGGATGACAACAAAACTTGTTGAGCCTGTATTACGTGAACTGCTTGATGCCGGGGAGGTAAAAGTGGATGGGTTTTTACTGCCTGGTCATGTATCTGTGGTACTCGGAAAGACTAGCTACGATTTCTTAATGAAAGAATATCAGGTGCCGGGTGTGATCTCTGGCTTTGAGCCTGTGCAGTTACTGACAGGAATGTATAAATTGATTGACCTTCTTCACAATCAAAAGGTGGACATACTCAATGATTACACCCATGTAGTAAAAGAACATGGGAATGCGGTTGCCCGGGAGTTATTACATACCTATTTTGAATTTGGGGATGAAGCGTGGAGGGGCATGAATGTCATTCCCAAAAGTGGGCTTGTCCTTAAAGACCAGTATGCAAGGTTTGATGCGAAAAAGAAATTTAATGTAGCGGTGAAAGAACCCCGAAAGGTAAAATGCCGCTGTGGAGAAATCATTAGAGGTCTAATCAATCCTGAAGAATGTGTGTTATTTAATAAAGGCTGTACGCCAGTTCATCCCATTGGTCCCTGTATGGTTTCATCTGAAGGAACCTGCGCTGCACATTATCAATATATGAGGGAGGAATAAAGCTTGGCTCAGCGAATCAGTATGGCCCACGGGGAAGGCGGAGAATTAACACATGAGCTGATTAAAAACGTATTCATGAAATACTTTCATAATCAGACACACGCCAGACTCGATGCTGCAATTCTTCCCTGGAATTCGAATGAAATTGTCATGACAACAGATAGTTACGTTGTAAAACCGATCTTTTTTCCGGGCGGTGATATCGGTAAATTGGCCATTACCGGAACGGTGAACGATCTCGCAGTATCAGGCGCGAAGCCTGTTGCAATAACTGCAGGATTTATTATTGAAGAAGGATTTAGCATTCGTGATTTAAAAGAAATTGTGAAAAGCATGGCACTTGAAGCAGAACATGCCGGTGTTCAAATCATTGCCGGGGATACAAAAGTTGTAGAGAGAGGGAGTGCAGATGGTGTATTCATTAATACAACCGGCATTGGACAACTCTTTGAACAGCGGTTGGAACCGGATGCAATCACAGAGGGAGATACCGTCATCATTAGCGGTCCTGTCGGAGAACATGGTGTTGCGATCATGAGCGCTAGAAAAGAGCTTGGATTAATCACTGACATGACAAGTGATTGTGCTTCACTGCATCACTTCATTGAAGAAGTGGTTACAAACGTTAAGGGGGTAAGAGTCATGCGGGATCCTACCCGTGGAGGGCTCGCGACAACACTCGTTGAACTATGTGAAGATTTCCGGTTTGATCTGGAGCTTGAGGAGTCATGGATTCCAGTCCCGGACGCAGTCCACGGGGCATGCGATATTTTAGGATTTGATCCATTATATTTAGCTAATGAAGGAAAAGTGGTTTTCATCGTAGAAGCGGAACAGGCAAAAAAGATGATGGAAGTTATTAAAAGCCATCCGTTAGGGGCAAGCGCACAGGTAATCGGCCGGGTGAAATCCTGTGATAATGCCTCCGGGAAATTGTATTTGAAAACGCCGATTGGAACGACCAGGCGTTTATTTCGTCTGTCAGGCATGCTGTTACCCAGAATTTGCTGATGAACGCAAAGGCTGGCGCATAGGGTAAGAAAGAATTGGTTACATGAGGAGGATGACATGCATAACACTCCGGAATTGCTCGGGTTGCAGATGAGGCACCTGATTGTTTTGGCACAGCGGGATCTTTACAACTTTTCTGAAGCGCGAAATCCCTATATGAATGCTGAGCGGACGCTGCAGCGGCTAAGGGAAACATTATTCTCGATACAGGCGGTAGGAGAACAATTAACTCGGCAGCACGCTGTTTCACAATTATCAAATCAGACACCGGCATCCGTCTTTTTAGGACACCCGGCGATTCCACCGATCACGCCGACACCTCCGCTTCAGTTCTATCAGCAGAATCTTCGCGATTTAACCGTCGAGGAATTAGCCACTTTTGACGGAAAAAATGGCAGGCCTGCCTATGTTGCCGTCAACGGTGTTGTGTATGATGTAACGAATAATCGTGCATGGGCGGCAGCTACGCATTTCGCATTAACAGCAGGCAAAGACCATAGCGGTGCATTTGCGAGCTGTCATGCAGGGCAGGAGTCAATTTTGACAACATTACCAGTGGCAGGGAGGCTTGTCTGATGGAAGGTTATATATTACCGCCTGAAACGCTGACAAATGAGGCGATTGCTTCAAGGTTAAAAAATGAGGTGAATGAACAGATCAGGCAGGGACTGATTAAAAAGAGAAACCTCGTTTACCTTGAACTCAACGGCTGTTCAGGTAATATTATATCTTTATTAAATGGCCAGAACCCGGATTTCGAATATACGCTGAACTCAATGGTCAACCTCCGATACAGCAACAGCTTAATGGCTGCTGAAGGGGAACAGGCAATTGAACAGCTGATGGAGGTGCTGGATGAAGATTATATTCTCGCTGTGGAAGGTGCCGTCGCGTTAAAAAACGATGGGTTGTATAATGTGATCGGACGATGGAAAGGTGAGCCTTTTACAGGATTGCAGGCAGCTCAGATGTTAGGGGAGAAAGCTTCACATATTCTGGCCGTAGGAGCCTGTGCAACGCATGGAGGCGTATCAGCTGCCAAGCCTAACCCTTCGGAATCAGTCGGTCTGCAGACAGTTTTGCCTGACAGGAACATCATCAAATTAACTGGCTGCCCGGTCAACCCGGACTGGTTTCTAGGCACCCTTGCGCACATTTTGCTGTACGGTGAGCCTGAGACTGATAATTTAAACAGACCTCTGATGTTTTACAGCACATTGATTCATGACCGCTGTCCGCGACGGCCGTTTTTTGACAGGGGAATCTTTGCTGAAAAGCTTGGTGATAAAACGTGCCTGTTCAAACTTGGGTGCCGGGGGCCTGTAACGAGAGTGGATTGTCCGACCCGTCAATGGAACGGTCATGTGAACTGGCCGGTCGGGGCATCGACTCCCTGTATTGGGTGTGCATCATTCGGGTTCCCTGATGCAATGGAGCCTTTTGTCAGCTACGACACTACAAGGATTGTACAGGATGAATAGAAAAATCATCATTAACCCTTTAACAAGGATCAGTGGTTTTATGGAAATAGACGTGACAGTTGAAAATAACAGGGTAGTTGATGCAAAGACAAAGGGAAATTTATTCCGCGGTTTTGAACAGATGATGGTTGGCAGAAAACCTTTTGATGCCGTCTACTTTACACAGCGTATCTGCGGGATCTGTTCGGCTGCCCACTCAATGGCGTCTTCTATTGCTTTAGAGGATGCATTGAATATCACCCCGATGGAACAGGGGAGATATTTGAGGGATATCATTCATTGCTGTGAGTATCTTCAGAATCATATCCGTCATTTTTATCAATATACCGTTCCTGATTTTGTGAGAATGGAACAAAACACACTTTTGGCGTCCGATCACGAAGATTTCCGGCTGCCGAAAACAGTCAATGACCGGATTGCCAAGCATTACTTTGATTCTCTTCCGATCAGCCGGTCAGCTCATCAGATGCTTGCCGTATTAGGCGGGAAAGCACCGCACAATCATGGCGTATTTATCGGTGGAGTGACCACGCAGGCGACTGCAGAGAAAGTCGTCACACTTGATTCTCTACTTGATGACATTATTGCATTTATTGATGACAAAATGATTCCTGATGTATATGAAATTGCTCATTACTATCCGGAGTATTTTCAAATAGGCGGAGGATATGGAAATCTACTCTCCTATGGAGCTTTTGATCATTATGGAGAACTGGGCACTCTGTATGTGGATCCGCTTGTCTATGCCATGAATACGATTGAAGCCTTTGATGAAAGCAAGATTAAAGAAAAAATCGACTATTCCTGGTTTCAGGCGCCTGCAGATACGTACAACCCTGATTCACTGATGCCGGTTCCTGATCAAAATAAGCAGAAAGCCTATTCCTGGGTAAAAGCCCCGAGATATAATGGTTTGCCTTTTGAAGTGGGACCACTTGCGAGGTTAATATTGAGCGGGAATTATCAGAATAGGGTCTCTGCAATGGACCGGACCATTGCACGTGCACTGGAAGCAAAAAAGATAACAGCAATCATGAAAACACTGCTTTCACAGATCATCCCTGACGTTGATGTACAAAAGAAGTATGAAGTTCCTGAAAGTGGAGAAGGAAGAGGACTTGTAGATACAACAAGGGGAGCACTCGGACACTGGTTGAAAATAAAAGACAAAAAATTATCCTTCTATCAGATTATCACCCCTTCAACATGGGATTTTTCCACAAAGGATGATGAGGGATACAGAGGAGTTGCTGAAGAAGCGCTTATCGGTACACCTATTCAAAACCCGGACAAACCGGCTGAGATTGGACGGATTCTCCGGTCATTTGACCCCTGTATGTCTTGTGCGACTCATGTGTACAGACCGGGGAAACAAGTCAAAACGATTAAGGTATTTTAATGGAAAAAGTCATTGTTCTGGGTATTGGAAACCGGCTGATGATGGATGACGGGATCGGAATTTATGTTGTGGAAGCACTGGCGGAAAACCATAAAGATGATCAGGTTCAATATCTGATTGGAGAATCTGACGTGGATTACTGTCTGGAACAAATTCACGGAGCGGATACAGTCATCATTGTGGATGCAGTTTTTAATAACAAAAAGGCTGGCGAAGTGAGTATCATTCCCCTTGAAGAACTTCGGGAACAACAGAGTCTGGACATCTCACCACACAATATCCATCTGTTTAACGCGCTGTATCAGCAAAAAGATGAAGTAAAAGGATACCTGATTGCGATTGAACCATCTGTCATCCATTTTCATATTGGGCTGAGTAAAGTGCTGGATGGAAAATGGGAACAGATAAAAGCTGAAGTGGAACAGAAAATTAATTTGCTGAAGGTTGAAACTGAAGGATAGGGTCAGACCCTTTCCTTCAGTTTTTTCTTTTTAAATCAATAATAATGAAAATGGTCTGTATGGCATTAAATGTTAATATATTCTTATTATCAAGAAAAATGTTGTGATTAGTGGTGAAAAATAAATCAGGATAAGGAGCACACAATGAAAAAAACAGGCATTGCAATACTCATTCTGGTTTTACTTTCAGCCACAGGCTTCGGTTTTATGAAAGCTGTACAGGCAAGTGTTGAAAAAAGCGTCATTGAATATCTGGTGACTGAAAAGAATATTTCAGAAGATCAGATTCTTGTCAGTGAACCTTTCATTGCCAACCTGCCTGGCGATAAAAACTGGATGGTCGGGATCGAATTGAAAGATGATGAGAAAATCTATTATTACTACAGAAGCAATGGGAAAGTGATTTTAGAGTCATATACGGAAGATGGAGTGGAGTATGTACAATAAAAGCAGTGAAGGAGAGAGAATCAGGCCTCCTTCACTGCTTTTTAAAATAAGACTCTTACTTTCACCAGGTCAATGATACTCCCATCGTTTGCGCTTCTTGCGTAGACCCACAGTTCGCCTGTCTGAGCGGTTGGGTTACGGTCAAATTTAATTGGAATGGAATAGGAGCCAAATGCCGGTCCGCCTTCAGAGGCCTGAATGGGAGCTTCATTGGTGACTGTTGTTCCATTTGCGTCTGCTATTTTGTATAAAATCGCACCTTCAAATGCCCGTGCGAAACCGGCGAGTTTTGTTCCCCGTGTGATTTGTGTGCCCGGGAATGGACTGAAGACGACGATGTTAGCTGATGAGGGAAGCGGGATCAGGAAGCGATAGCCGGGATAGATGACGTCCGGTGAGAACCCTGGCCGCTGTTCATTTGCTTTCAATACATCTGACAGCGGCATCCCGAACTGACTGGCAATTTTGTTGAGTGTATCACCTGTTTCAACCTGATAGACAAATGCCGGAATGAGCAGCTGATCATTGACATAGATCAAACCCGGATCGGCCAGCTGTGGGTTGATGCCAAAAAGTAAATCGACAGTCGTTGAGTAACGCTGGGCGAGACGATAGAGGTTATCGCCGGGGGCAATGACCTGACTCGTCTGATTTGTCCCCGGTCTTGTCACAATGAGCACCTGCCCCGGGAAAATCAGCCCGGGATCTGTAAATGGCGGATACAGCGCATTTGCTGATTCAATGTCAGCCACGCTGCTGCCAAATCTCCGGGCAATCGAAAATAACGTGTCACCCGGCTGAACCGTATAAACAAAATGCATTCCACTAACAATCGGCATATGATTTCACTCCTTAGAATGTCAGATCCATATTCTATTTAAGGTATTCAGTTCATTTCCGGGTCATGATTGGAATTTTGAATTTCTAGCTGACATCATGAACCAAAAGAAATGAAACTTTTCAAAACATTTCCACGTAAAGAAAGCAAGGAAGGGTGGGGATGGGATGAAGAGAGTAATTGGATTGGGGATGGTGTCTGTCCTGCTGCTGTCAGCATGTGTGGAGGCAGATCAGGTTGAAGTTGAGGAACAGGTAGAGGAGCTTGTGATCAGCAGGAATTTTGAAAAGCCGCCTGGAGCAGCTGATTATCTGCATAACTATCAGGATACAGTTATTCCTGAACTCGATACAGATACGCTTCAATCTCTGACTGAAGAGCGTGAATTAGCTGATCGGCTGACCCGTGAGGAAATGGAAGAGGATCTTAAGACTTTTTTAAGTGCGATGCGTTATGGGTATGGTCCTTATGAATTTTATGGTGGCGATGAAGCATTTCTGTCTGCTGCGGATGACATGATGCAGTGGGTCAGTTCTGCAGATGCTGAAGTCGAGGGAGAGGATTATGCAGATCAATTGAGAGAACACTTTTCGTTTATAAAAGACCAGCATTTTGTGATCCATGGACAGAATGCGTATGAGAAAGAACTGGCTCAATATGGTGTGGAGGAATGGACATTCACGAAGGAAAATGAAGCATACTTTTTCAATGATGAAGAAGTTACGCTGATTAATGATGAATCACCGGAAGATCTATTAAAACCATCATTTGATGAAAATGGGGAATTAATTTACCGGGCAGTATCGCTGTCAGAGGGTGAGGCTGAACAATGGGAGATTGAAACAGCGGCAGATATTTATACAGGAAAGCCGGAAAAACTGTTTACGAATCCGGGCGGGATGAAGCCGTTTGAGGTAAGTGAAACAGATACAGACATTCCTGTCATTACATGGCGGACAATGCTGGCATACGAGGATGACCCATATACTTATGATGATATGCTGGATACAGTTGATTTGATTAAAGAAGCGCCTGCAGCCATATTAGACTTAAGAAATAACATGGGGGGAAATCTTTATTTAGTAAACAAATTTATTCATGAGTTGACAGGCTCCCCACCTTCACACTCAGAAACTGTTTTTCTCGAGACGAATACTGTTCACGCGTTACTATCTCATACAAGAGAAACGTTAGAAGAGACCGGCCTAGATTCGGAAACGTTCTACGATCACCTGCCAGAGGCCGTTTATGGAGAATATGATGCGAACTTTACAGACGTGAGCCCAATTTCAAGAGTAGAGACATTTGGCACGGAATGGGCAGGTACAGGGGTGGAAATCTCAAAAGAACCATCTCTTGACACGCCACTCTATGTGCTGATGAATGAAAACACAGCATCAGCCGGTGAAATCATGGTTGAAGCACTGATGGAATATGACAATACAGTTCTCATTGGCGGACCTTCAGCAGGCGTTTTTACAAGTGATATGGGATCAATGTTATTTTTACCGCATTCAGGGATTATGATTGGCATGCCCTCCACCCTGATTATGAGTCCTTATTCTTATGGAAGGGAAGCAGTGGGACTTGAGCCGGATGTATGGCTCTCAGGTGATGGCGTAATGGTGCGGACGGTCGAGTGGGCAGAACGCATGTTAGCAGAAGAGGAACTTGCAGAGGAAGTGGCCCAATGAAAAAGTGGTCAGGTGCAGCAGCTGTCTGTCTGAATGAAAACAATGAAGTCCTGATGGTGAAAAGCTTTGGTTCAGATGCCTGGGCGGTTCCCTCAGGTGGAATGGAAGAAGGGGAGACGCCTGAGGAATGCTGCGCGAGAGAAGTGATGGAGGAAACGGGGTATGAAATTGAAATCATGGGTCAGCTGTTTTTCAAAAAAGCAGTGATCAAAGGGTATCAGGTGGAAACCTACTACTTCAATGTAAAGAAACTGAAGAATAGCAGTGGAATTAATGACCCTGACAAGACTATAGAAAAGACTGCCTGGATGTCACAAACACAGATTGAAAATGTAAACCATGTATACCCGGAGGACAAAAATCTGTTAAAATCTGTAATGAAGCGTGTGGATGTTCAGAACTGAGGTGATATCGTTGAAAAATAAAAAGAATCTGATCAGATTGGTTGTTTCATTATTTTTGATATTGTCTATTACTCTGAATATATTTCTCTTCCGGCAGAATCTTGCTTTTCAGGCGCAGCAGGGATCTTATTATATCCGAACAGTAAATAATTCCTTGTTTGATCTGGAAACTTCCCCTGATGATTGGGTCAGTGAATCGGCAGAAGGATCTTTCCCTCATGCCTTTTCACTCCATCAGGGGAAGTTACAGTCGCAGTCCGTTGATTATGATTTTATGAATGGAAAAGTCAGCGTGATTGGTAATCAATTCACGGTTTTATCCAGACAATATGCACAGCTTGAGAAACAGGTAAGCGAAGACGGGAGTATTTCTGCAGAAACACTGAATGAATGCATAGCGAACTATGAATTTCTGAGAGAGGCGCTTATGCTGATTGATGACAGCCTTGATGAAGAACCGGTCAGCTGGTATCAGGAGTTATCGGATCCGGGTTCAGCATTGTCTGAGGATATATGGTCACTATATAAGGATTACGAGGAGCGGCTGAAATAATCAGCTGTTTGTTTTCAAATAAAAACTGGTACCCGGAAGAAAGCAGCTGTTCTTTGGGGTACCAGTTTTTTGTATGAACATGCTGAATCCATATTACAGCTTAAGTAAAATAAAGCACATAAATCACACCGGCCAGCACGATCCGGTAAATCGCAAATGGGATCAGGCGAATCCGGTTGATCAGCTTCAGAAAGAATTTGATCGAAATCAATGCAAAGATAAAGGCGCTCACAAAGCCTACTGTGAAAAATGGCAGCATCTCCACTGTGAAGTATTCCCATTTACTTAATAATGAGATGGCGCTTGCTCCCATCATGATGGGCACTGCCATAATAAAAGTGAAGTCGGCTGCAGCCCTGTGGCTGAGACCAAGCAGGACGCCTCCAGAAATGGTTGAGCCTGAGCGTGAAAATCCCGGCCATAAAGAAAGACACTGAATCAGACCAATAGAAAAGGCCTGTCTGTAGGATATTTGATCAACCGTTTCGATCTTCATTTTCTTTCCGCTTACCAAGTCAGCAGCAATCATCAGAAATGCCCCGATTACAAGTCCAATCAGTACCGTTTCAAGTGAAAACAGGTGTTCATCAATATAGTCCTCAAATAACAGACCAAGCACTCCGGCAGGAAGCAAACCAATAAATACATGGGATAAACGCAGTTTCTCCTGTTTCCCCCTGGTTTGCGTATTAAGTCCAATTAAATCTATGATCCGCTGACGAAACACAACAACAACTGCCAAAATCGAACCGAGCTGAATCACAACTTTAAATGTATTAGCCACTGGACTCCCCAAAAATTCAGAAGACCTCAGCCATAAGTCATCTACTACAATCATGTGCCCGGTTGATGACACCGGTGCAAATTCCGTTAATCCTTCTACCAATCCCAGCAAAAAAGCAACAAACAGCTCCCACACACTCATCCTGCGCAATCTCCTTCTCAACTTTCAATGATGTAATGAACTGGAAAAGAAAATCATACTTTATTTTTTATGAAAACGACAGGTTAGATAGACCTTATTTTTGTGAGGTTAAGTGGGGAATGGCGGTATGTTTAAAAGTGATTGGTTGATCTGGTTAGAATAGCTGGTGAGTACTTTTATAATAAAGCTTTGAGGACAGAGAGGTGGTCTGTTTTCAATGTCCTCAAATACACTTTCTAAATATCATTTTCACCTTCGAACCGGCTGAAAATCCACCTGTAAATCAAATAATAAATAATCCCAACCAGGGCAGCTGCGATCCAATACAGAATCCCCTGTACAACCCCGTCTTTCGGCATATACAGTCCATAATAATAAGAGATGATCGTGCCGGTTATAAAAATATAAAGGATCTTTAAAAACTTCATGACTCTTTTTTATGTAAAAGCATTTTTTTAATTACCCTGATCTGTCCGCGATGGTTGACCTCATCTTCCATCACGTGATACCAAAACCAGTATTTATTATGGGCCACGCCATTGTCCCATTTGCCTTCCTCGAACAGCCATTCTTCATTCTTTGAGCTTAAAATTGATAGTGTTTTTTCTCTGGTTGCATTTAAGAGATTTAAGTAATAATCAAGCGGCTGGTTCCGGATCTCATGAGATGCTTCAGGACCGAGAAACAGGGCAGTCTTCCATTCGGAAAATTCTTTTTCATTCAAGTCTCTGTCTTCATGCGTGATCAGCTGATGAACAAATTCGACAGAGGCGATATGCTTCAGCAGTGCCCCAATTGAATTCGCTCCTTCATATGCAATGAAATCCAGATCTGACTGGCTCAGACCCTTTATATCACTGAGTAAAACATCCCTTGAATAATCCAACATTGAAACCAGCTCACCAATTTTACCTTCAAAACCATCTCTTTGTTTAATTCGGCAATCCATATAAAGCCTCCCTTAAAAAGTAGCGTCTACACCATCCTATCAGTAAATAAATGGAGAACAAGACTGAAATCAGAAGACAATTCGTGTTATCATTTAATCAGACATACTAGTAGAATCCGTGACAGGATTAATCAATTGATGTATAGTGAATTTACTATAAAAGAGGAGGGTTGTTAAAAATGTATTCAGTGAGACTACGCCAGCAAACTTTGAACAATTAGTAATTTCATATGTTCAAAGGCTCTGTTTTCATTAACGGAGTAAACGGGAGAAGTCTGCACATTTTTAATAATCTTCAACGGATCAGTTTTTTGACGATGAAGAAAGGCAGATGAGATCTGTCTTTCTTTTTGTATTTAAAGGGAGACGTTTTTTGTTGTACGCCCGTTTACCCAGAACCCCGCAGAGCGATCTGCGGGGTTTTTAAAAACATAAAATTGGAGGTTTATAAAATGAAACACGAAGAGATTATACAATTAGCAAAACAAGAGGGACTCCTTTTTACTGAAGAGAGGTTAAAAATAAATGAATCCGGAGTAGATTTCCAGGTGGCGCATGCGACAGACCTGAACGGAGAAAAGTGGATTCTGCGCATTCCGCGTCAAAAGGAGTCGATGAGACATGCGGCTGTTGAGAAACACGCTCTCGATATTCTGAATGAAAACGTCTCTTTTCAGGTGCCACGCTGGTCAGTATTTACAGAACACCTGATTGCCTATAAGCAGCTTGACGGTGTTCCGGCTGCAACGATTGATATGGAGCAGCAGGCATATGTGTGGGAGCTGGATGAGCAGAACCCGCCTGATGTATTTTACCGCTCGATGGGTAAAGCGATGGTGGAGCTGCATACTTTAAAGGTTGATCTACTCAAAAATGCGGGTATCACAATCATTGAAGGTAAAGACATGAGGACTGCAATGAAGAAGAGAATGAATCATATCAAAGAACACTTTGATATCCATCCCGCGCTATGGGAGCGCTGGGAAAACTGGCTGGCAAATGAGCAGATCTGGCCGGCACATGCAGGAGTCAGACATGGTGATTTGCACCCGGGTCATATTCTGATTAATGAACAAAGTGCCGTGACAGGATTCATTGACTGGACAGAAGTGAGCGTGGGTGATGTATCATTCGATTTCACAGCGCACCTGCAGATTTTCGGGAAAGAGGGACTTCGAAAGCTGATTGACTCCTACGAGGCTGCGGGTGGACGTACCTGGCCAGGAATGGCTGAACATATTGAAGAGGTGCAGGCGGCTGGTCCAATTGTGGTTGCTGAATATGCTTTAGTATCCGGGTTGGAAGAGATGCATGAGATGGCAGTGCAGATGTTAGGGGCAGAGGAATAAAACCATGAATAGTTCAAAGGGACCCTGGTTTTTGAGCGGTCCCTTTGAATTTTTATCAAAAATATTGAATCGTAAAGTAGAATTGTGTCGTCAATAGGGAAGAATACTAATAGATGACGATGGTCGTGCATGCTTTTATGCAATCATTCGAAAAAATGATCATATTTTGGGAATGTTTGTTACCATATACATAACTAATCAACTTTGGGGGTCTTTGATGAAAACAAAACTGGCAGGGTTATTGTTCGTGCTGGCGGCTGTCTTTTTAGCAGGTTGCAGCGATGAACCAGTCACACCGGAAGAACGGTTAAGTGAATACGTCTCACATTGGAATGAAGAAGGTTTTGATGTGATGTTTGAAGAGTACTCAACAACAGAATCGAAGGACACATTTACAGAAGAGCAAATGGTCGATTACTGGACTAAAGTGTATGGTGATATCGAAATGTCTAATCTGGAGGTAACAATGGCTGAGGTTCCTGAGGATAAGGAATGGCCTGAGGAAGAGCCTGCTGAGATTGGCATTAACGTCGCTTTTGATACATTTGCAGGACCGGTTTCCTACAGCAAAAACGTGACGCTGATTAATGAGGAACGTGAGGAAGAGACGAACTGGTACGTTGATTGGGAACGTTCTTTTATTCTTCCTGATCTTGAGCCGGAGGATGCTATCATGATTTCTTCTATCCCCGGCGTTCGCGGAGAACTGTATGACCGAAATGGTAATCCGTTAGCGATCAATGGGGAAGGCTATCAGGTAGGTGTCGTCCCCGGGGAATTGACAGATGAAGCAAAAAGCACGCTAGCTGAAGAACTGTCTATCACGGTTGAGTCCATTGACAATGCATTATCACAATCATGGGTTGAGGACGAATTATTTGTACCGATTCAAAAGGTATCAGGAAATCAACAGGAGCTTGTCACGTCTATTACATCTCTCCCTGGTATCTATTCACAGTCAGTTGAAATGAGGGAGTATCCTTATGGAGAAGCGGTGTCCCATCTGACAGGCTACATTACACCCATTACTGCTGAGCAATTAGAGGAGCTTGAGGGTGAAGGCTACACGTCCACTGATATGATCGGCAGAAGAGGACTTGAACAGTTACTGGAAGATCGTCTGCGTGCAACATCAGGAGGCGTCATTGGGATCGAAAAAGAAGCGGAAACAGTCACAGTGACTGAGATGGCACCACAGGACGGCGAAACGATCACCTTAACCATTGATGCTGAACTTCAAAAAACTGCTTATGAGTCAATGAAAGGTCAGCCGGGCACAGCTGCTGCAGTGGATCCAGGTACTGGAGAGACGCTTGTACTGGCAAGTTCACCAGGTTTTGATCCGGCAGAATTAGCGCTGGGTGTGAGCAGTGAACGACTGACAGAGCTGCAGGAGGACCCGAATCAGCCTTTACTGAACAGGTTTTCAGCTGCTTTTGCGCCGGGATCAACGCAAAAAACCATTACAGCTGCCATTGGATTAAAAGCCGGAACGCTGGACCCGAATAAAGGAATCACGATTGAAGACGGGCTGACCTGGCAAAAAGAAGGCTGGGGTGATTTCCGGGTAACACGCGTATATGAAACAGAAAATCCTGTTGACCTGAACAAAGGTCTCGTTTACTCTGACAATATTTATTTTGCTCAGATCGCACTTGAGATGGGTAAGGAAACTTTAATTGAAGGTCTGAAGTCATTCGGTTATGAAGAAGAACTGCCATTTGCTTATCCAATGACCGTTTCCCAGGTTTCCAATGACGGAACAATCGGTTCAGAAGGACAGCTTGCAGATACTTCATACGGTCAGGGAGAAATGCTCACAAATATTCTGCACCTGGCTTCCATGTATGAAGTCGTATTAACAAACGGCACAATCATGAAACCTCTGCTGCTTGAGGAGGAAGAGCCTGAAGTCTGGAAAGAAGGCATTCTTTCCGAAGAAGACGCGGCACTTTTGAGAACTGATTTACGTGAAGTTGTTACTGAAGGCTTTGCACAGCCTGCAAATGTCGATGAGATCAACATCGCAGGAAAAACGGGCACAGCTGAACTGAAGCTTGCGGGTGAGGAGTCAGGAAAAGAAAATGGCTTCTTTGTCGCATATGATCAGGATAATCCAAGGTTTGTCCTTGCAATGATGATTGAAGGCGTCGAAGACAAAGGAGGCAGCACATACGTTTCCGAGCTTGCAACTGAGGTATTTTTGAATCAATAAGTCAAACGTTGAGACGCAATTTATTGCGTCTCTTTTTTGTGGTGAAATGTAGACCCGGGACAGACCCGGGTCTACACTATGAAACTTTGGAGCAAATAAAAAACACGGAGGCTAACCCCGTGTTAAAGTCAATTCTCTTCAACGATTTGTTCTTCAGCTGCCTGATATTCACCAGTATCTCCTATGTAAATGGGACCGTTAGCATGATCAATTCTGATTGGCCACTCATAAGGTACCTGTAAACGTCTTCCGATCTGTCTCCAGAAATCAGTTGAATCCTTTTCAAAGTCCTGAAAATCCTTTAATAGTTCTTTATAAGAGGAACCATCGAACTGAATATTCATATCCTGAAGCCGCATAAATGCAACATGCCGGATTTCAAGGTTTGCAGCCTGTTCCATTTCCTCTTCAGTTGCCTCACCGATAATTGTCCCCGGAGGCGGCATCATTTCATACACGTTATCAAATTCAATTACTTCTTCATCATCATGATGATTTGACATGTATAACACTCCTTACCTGTTAAATTATTCTAAATATATCACGGTTTTTGCGAAAAGATATGAATCTTAAGACCTGTAAATTGTGAAAAGGTAGACCCGGGATGGACCCTGCTCTACCTTTCCACATCGCCAAATCGTCTAAATCCTTCAAGCTTCGATTGCCAATATGAGTTTGTTAAACTTGTGATTTGTACACCATCGCCATCGTTAGCATGGATAAACTGGTCGTTACCAATATAGATTCCTACATGGGATATACCAGTTTTATAGGTATTTTCAAAGAAAACTAAATCTCCTGCTTGTGGAGGGTTTACGTAATAGGAACGTGCATGCTGATCCTCTGCATTCGTACGACTAATCTCCAAGCCGGTTTCCCTGAATACATAATAGACAAAACCGCTGCAATCAAACCCATCAGGTGTGGACCCGCCCCATACGTAAGGGACCCCAAGCTGTTTCATAGCAATATCCATAATGGTTTCCACCAAAGAAACACTGGTTTCCGTTGGAGTTGAAGTAATCGCTTCATCTGAGACAGTTAATTTTTGTCCCGGGACGATTAGATTCCCGGAAAGTTAATTAAGTTCCCTCAGTTTATCTACTGTCGTACTCTGATTTCTGGCAATAGATGCTAAAGTATCACCGGATGCTACAGTATAGATCCTACTCTCAGTGTCTGTTGTAAGCACAGCTTCCTCTGAAACTGCAGGGATCTTTAGTACTTGATTCGTTATAATTTCATTTGAGGAAAGCTGATTCAGAGTCTTGAGTTTAGCTACACTCGTCTGATGCTCAGTAGCAATTCGCCATAATGTATCCCCTGACTGGACTTGATAATGATCAATATTCTCTTCCGCTTCAGCCACAATCCCTGTAAAAGAGAAAATAATTGCAAGTGTCATAACCGCTGCTGCAATCTTCATCGTAACGCCTCCAATTGGTTAATAGATGATTTGTAAGAGTAGTATAACCAGATTTTAGATATTTTAACTGCGAGTGTAGAAGCGGAAGAAGAGGCAGCTAACCTTCAGCTCTCTTGAAACTTTCATTCATCTGAATCGTAGAGATTTATAAAGACATTAGAGATGAATACATACCAAAGGAGAAGGTCTCATGTACTTACTTGCGCTCATTGCGATCATCATCATTCTGTTCATCAGTTCGATTACAGTTGAAAAATACTTAAAAGAGCATTCGCGTCAAAATGAAGAGATTATCCGGATTTTAAATGAAATAAAAGGTAGATGACAATAGATTTAGGTGTCATTATTCTCAAACAGTATTGAGATTTTCTACCGGACAGGTTTTATGGGCAGTGTGAAGATTTCGCCGGAAGAGATTTGGACAAAAGGTAAAAAATGAGTTTCTAACAACTCTGATGATTGAGATAAAGCTTAGTTTAGTGGAGCGTAAGACGGCGACTCCGGGATGAATAGAGGGAAGCTGAGACCCCGCAGCCAAAGGCGAGGAGGCTTAGCGACCTCCGTCCGGAAAGCGTCCGCCTGAAGCGCAGCCAAACGATTTTAAAGAGCTGAGACATTTTTATGTCCCAGCTCTTTCTTAAATGATCTTTATCTATTTGAAATTAAGCAGCCAGCCGGATCGTCACTTTAAACAAATCCCCATCTGCATCAAGATCAAATTCACCGTCATGAAGGTCAATAATTGATTTTGCAATGGCAAGACCGAGCCCTGAACCTTCTGTATGGCGGGAGTCGTCACCTCGTTTAAACCTTTCAAACAGTTCATCAATATTGCCATTTAACTCATAGGCAGAAACATTCTTAAATGTAATGACATTCATGCCATCTGCAGGTTCCAATTGTATATAAACCCTTGTGTTCGGCAGTGAATACTTCATCATATTGCTGATTAAATTATCAAACACCCGCCAGATTTTCTGCCCATCCACATGTGCTGTCAGCGGAAGATCCGGCTTGGATACACGTAATTGGAGCGTACTTTCCTCGATCGCTTCGCTGTGTTCAGCAAGAGACTGCTCAAGCAGCTGATTCAGGTCGACCCGTGTTTTGGCTAGTTCAATACTGCCGCTTGCCATTTTTGAAGCTTCAAATAAATCCTCAATCAGCATTTTCAGCCGCTTTGATTTCTGATCAATTACATTCACGTACTGATTGCGTTCCTCATCAGTCAGCATCTGATCCTTTAGCAACTGCGTATACGTCATGATAGAGGTGAGCGGGGTACGCAGATCATGGCTGACGTTTGTGATCAGTTCAGTCTTCAGACGCTCGCTTTTTGCCTGCTCTCTTTTGGACACATTCACGTCCCGCTTGAGCTGATTAATATGGGCAGCATGCTGTGCAAGTGCAGAATTGCCACGGACCCTTACATCATCAGTCACTCTGCCTTCAGAAATTGCAGCGGTAGCAGAGGCAATTTTATTGAAGTCTCCGGTCCGTTTTAAAATGACAATGAGAAGAATGAATCCGATTACCAGCACAGGAAACAGTACAATGGGTAAGATGTATATATTCAGTCCGACCCCGACAATCGCTGCAACTGTAGCACCACCCGAAAAAAACAAATAGCCTGACATCAATAAAATCTGTGTACCGGTGCGTTTGTTCAAAAATGATTCTTTCAGGGCCTGGTAGCTGCGGTACAGAAGTGTGCGGTGCCAATCAGCTATTAAATCTGATGAGTATTTTATCCGTCTGAACAGATAAGTGATCTGGATCATTGTAAAACCAGTGATCAAAAGACCGAAAAGAGAATAAGTAACAAAATAATAAGCAATATCACCGATGTATTCTGAATATAGAAATGATG
This sequence comes from Jeotgalibacillus haloalkalitolerans, assembly GCF_034427455.1. Taxonomy (NCBI): domain Bacteria; kingdom Bacillati; phylum Bacillota; class Bacilli; order Caryophanales; family Caryophanaceae; genus Jeotgalibacillus; species Jeotgalibacillus haloalkalitolerans. Next base: position 175,182 of record NZ_JAXQNN010000003.1, read on the forward strand.
GATTTTCTAATTGCTCTATTACTGAAAAAATTGAAATCAGTAATATGAAGGCAGCCAGATCCAGAGGCAATCGATTATATTGTTTTTGCCATTTCTCAGGGGCCAGCTGATTAGCAAAATAAATATTTCTCTGCCATACATAAAGTGTCAGAAGTGATGTCAGACAGCCGCCGAAGTAGATCCAGTAATAATAAGGCTGTTCTGTAAAATAATATAAACGGTTCCATGCGTGAAAAATGCCTCCAACTCCATAAGATAGAAGCAATAGCCAGATCAGCAGCAGTGATTTATTTTTCAATTTTATATCCAATGCCCCACACCACCTTTAAATATCTCGGATTTTTAGGATTAATTTCAATTTTTTCACGGATTTTTCTGATATGTACGGCGACTGTATTTTCCGCATTAAAAGAAGGCTCTTTCCATACTTTTTCATAGATTTCATCAATCGAGAAGACACGTCCCGCGTGAATCATCAGTAATGATAAAATTTTTAATTCAATCGGCGTCAGCCTTACTGATTCACCGTCCACCGTAACCTGCTTAGCCTGTTGATCGAGGACAAGCCCGTTCACTCTGACAATATCTGTATCATCCTCGAACTGTCCGAACGTTACGTATCTTCTAAGCTGGGATTTTACCCGTGCGATCAGTTCAAGCGGATTGAACGGCTTCGTCACATAATCATCTGCCCCAATTTGCAGACCGAGAATTTTATCTGTATCCTCGCTTTTTGCACTCAGCATAATAATCGGTATATTGCGCTGTTCTCTTATTTTAAATGTTGCAGTGATACCATCCATTTGCGGCATCATAATATCAAGCAGGATCAGATGAATGTCATGCTCACTGAGTGCTTCAATCGCTTCGACACCATTTTGCGCCTGCACAACCTGTAAGCCTTCATTTTTTAAATAGATTTCGATCCCGTCTCTGATTTCTTTATCATCATCAACAATTAATACTGTATGTAATGTCACCTTGCATTCCCCCTTTCCGAAGTATATCACTGCAGCCGGCTGTGACTTAAGTATAGAAAGGAAATCTTAACAAATAGTGAGTGTAAATATGAAGAATTTCTTAAGAAGTATTACAGGTGCTCTGGTTATCAGTTCGCGAAATCAGTTGAAGGCGGGAGCGATGAAAGATGATGAAGAGCTGAAGGGAATCGTTCAGGATTGAAGGAATGACAGAAGGTGTCTGAAGGAATATAAGATGCTGCTGAAGGAAATATCATGGTTTATCGTCGATCTGAAGTGAAAAATATTATAACTGAATGAATCATTTCTTCTATGAGGGAATCGAGTCAGTCATTGAGGGGGAAGTTGCCATAATTGATGGAAAAAGATCACACACCATACCTGCACGATCTCCAGGATTTCCACTGCAAAACCGAGCGCTTAAGCATTTGAATAATGCAAAAAAGACCCGGTCGTTACATCCCGGGTCTGCAGCTTAATGCGCCATCATCTCATGCGCAATCTCTTCACCATCCATATCAGAGGGGTAATACGTCGGCCAGTTCACAACTTCTTCAAGCAGCGCTTCACGGTCATCGCCCCAGTACAGGTGATAATGATGCGCATCTGTCGGTGAAATGCCATGGTCACTGAACTGGATATAAGCAGGCATTGTGCCTTCCTGTGTTTCTTCAAGCTTAAAGATATAGCGTACACCACGATTACCTGCTTCATATGTCAGGACTTCATAGCCATCATAAGTATATACGCCGGAGGACTGTTCACCGTCCTCATAAAAAGTAAACGTGTCATCCTCAATCACAATACGATTCACGCCTGTTACATAGCCTTCTGTATAATATTCTTTATATTCCTCAGCTGTTTTGTCGCCTTCTTCAGCTTTATGGGCGAATACTTCATCAAGCGTTCCGTCCTTAAGGTAAGGATAGACTGACTGCCAGTCACCTTCCCAGTCAGAAAGCGGGCGGTCCTCAATCTGGTCATCTTCAAAGTAGCCATCGTAAATCTTCTGTGCCTCTTCATCAAGCTCATGGCTGTGATCGTGGTCATGATCATGATCATGACCTTCCGGCTCCACAGCAGGTGCTGCTTCAAGTGCAATATTCAGCTGCTCAAGATTATGTCTCATCAAAGAGAAATAGTCCTCATCGTTCTCGATGTCCTCATCTGTCAAAACAGAGAGATTATGCAGCATAAGCGTTTCTGCGCCAATTTCTTCTCTGATGATTTCAGCAATCTTTGTTGTAATATTCTGCTCAAAAAAGACATGCTGTAAGCCAAACTCTTCGGCTGTTTCTACAATTGATTGCAATTCTTTTTGAGATGGTTCCTGTGTTGGACTCAGTCCTGAAACAGCAATTTGATGAACTCCATAAGCTTCTTCCCAATACCCGTAAGCGGCATGGGAAACGATGAAGTGATTGCCGGATGCAGTTTCAATTTCTGATGAGAATTCCTGGTCCAGCGCTTCAAGTTCAGCTTTTAAGGCTTCGAAGTTTTCATCAAACATTGCTTCATCTTCCGGTTTTAGTTCTGTGAGTAATTCCTTAATGTTTTCAGCCATTTCAATTGAGTGGACCGGATCCAGCCAGACGTGGGGATCATAGTCTCCGTGATCATGATCGTGTCCATCTCCATGATCATGATCATCCCCCCCTTTACTTAATTCAAGACCTTCAGTCGCTTCAGCTATAGTAACATCCTCAGACTCTACCGCATCAACAATACTGTCAGCATAACCTTCAAGACCTGCGCCGTTTAAGATAAAAGCATCCGCTTCAGCGATCTCAATCATATCCTTGGATGTGGGCTCGTATGTATGTGAATCAGAACCAGGGGGGAGGATAGAGTTGACTTTTGCTACATCACCGGCAATCCGCTCCGCAAAGAATTGTAGTGGATAAACCGTCGTATAAATTGAAAGAGCGTCAGACTCATCTGATGAACTCTCCTCATTACTATTTCCACACGCAGCGAGCACGCCAATACTTAATAAACCTAAAGGCAGTAACCATTTTTTATTCATTGTTTTCCTCCTCATTTAAAATCACAAAAAACAATATATCGTAATGATTACGATTTGTAAATAGGAATGATTCTTTTTTGCAGAAACTAAAACATTTAATTATGTAAAGATATCTTTACTTTTTAATAGTCGAACAATATACTGAATGTAAAGATGTATTTACATTTTGAAATCCGGAAGGTCGTGATCAGGGATGCCGGTCAGAAACAATATTCAAAAGATCCGGAAAGAGAGAGGGATTAAGCAGATCAGGATGGCTGAAGACTTACAGGTCACACGCCAGACATTCACAGCGATCGAAAAGAATAAATACAATCCCAGTCTGGAGCTTGCTTTAAAGATCGTGCAATATTTTGATCTTCCCATAGAGGAAGTGTTTATTTTGGAAGAGGAGGAATCATGATGAAAAAGAAAAAACTGCAGAAATGGGGATTTACACTCGCTGGTTTTGGTGGGCTTGTTGGAATGATTGTTGGAACGCTGATTTTTAATGGCGCTGATTTTTCTGCGATCTTAGGTGCATTAACTGCTTTTATCATTATTTTCATTGTTAATGTTATCTATGTAAGATCCAAAAAAGATCAGACACCTGAAGTGGATGAACGGATCATACATAATATGCGCAAATACTACGCTGTTATTGCAAATGTGTTTCTTTGCATTCTTTTTGTAGCACTGTCAGCGCTTACATTTTTGGACTATGAACAGATTTCTATTTCTTATCTGTGGATGTTTGTCATTGCTTATATGCTGATTAGTGGTGTTGGGGCAATTGTTGTTAGTAAAAAATAATATATGATTTAAATACACTGCTTAAAGATTATTTCTGACTTGAATTATCGGATTTATTCAAATTTATGGTTGACAGCCCAAATTCTGAGCTGTAAGATGGGCTTTATAATTTAATCATCTTATCGAGATTGACTGAGGGAATGGCCCGATGAAGTCAAAGCAGCGGACCGCATATTGCGGAACTGTGCTAATTCCACGTACTTAAAGTACGAAGATAAGAGTGGATCAGGAAGCTTTAATCCCTCTTCTTTTCGTGGAAGAGGGATTTTTTTATCTCTAATTCCGATTAAATTGATTGGTTAAATAAGTTTTTGGAGGGAGGCTTTATTTTATGAGTCTGAGTACATTCAGTGAGATAGAACAGGAAATCGAAAAGAACTTCCAGCAGGTTGTCTCATGGAGGCGTCACTTACATATACATCCTGAACTCAGCTTTCAGGAATCAGCTACTGCTGCATTTATAAAAGATCAGCTGATCAGTTTTGGTTATGAGCATATCTCGTCTCAGGTTGGCGGTCATGGTGTCATCGCGACTTTAAACGGATCAGAACCGGGTCCTTCCATTGCTTTAAGAGCAGACTTTGATGCCCTGGCAATGCAGGACGAAAAGGAAGTCGATTACCGCTCCCAAAATCCCGGTGTAACCCATGCGTGTGGTCATGATGGACATACGGCTGCTCTGCTCGGTACAGCAAAAACGCTGTTAAAGTACAAACAGCATTTGAAAGGAAAAGTGATTTTTATCTTTCAGCCTGCTGAAGAAGTGCCACCTGGAGGGGCGAAGGCGATGATTGAAGAAGGTGTACTTGAAGGTGTGGATTATATCTACGGGATTCATCTGGATTCATCGATTCCTGTAGGGAAGGTAGCAGTTGGATCAGGTTACAGAATGGCTGCTGTTGATAAATTTGCGATTACAGTTAAGGGAAATGGAGGCCATGGAGCAGCACCACATCACACGACAGATCCGATCGCGGTCGGCAGTGAACTTGTGAATGCTTTACAGAAAATTGTAAGCAGACAGACGAATCCGCTTGATGCAGCTGTTGTTTCAATAGGGGTCTTTCAGGCAGGTCACGCTTTTAATGTGATTCCTGATAAAGCAGTGCTGGAAGGAACCGTCAGGTCTTTTGATCCGGAAGTCAGAAAGCAGATTAAGCGGTCAATTTACCGGATCGTTGAACATATCACTGCAGGGTTTGAAGCAGGTTACGAGATTGAATACATAGATGGCTATCCGGCTCTTTATAATCACCCGGTCGAAACTGAGCAACTGTCTTCACTGTTCAACCAGCTATTTGGCAATGAGAATGTTGAGGAATTTCCCGTCAGAATGGGAGCGGAAGATTTTTCGTATTACCTTAAAGAAGTTCCCGGAAGCTTTTTCAGAGTAGGGTCAAAAGGAGACGATCCTGCCACTCATTTCAATCATCATCATCCAAAGTTTGATATTGATGAGCGTGCGCTATTGATTGCTCAAAAGGCTTATATTCAATTAATTTATTCTAATTTAGCAATACAGGGAGGAAAACAATGAAGAAATTATACTTTTTAATCATCAGCTTATTTGTACTTGCAGCTTTAGCAGGCTGCTCAGGTTCAGAAGAATCAGCGGAAACAACGGGCGCATCTGCGGATTCAGGGCCTGTTGAGGGAGGCGAGCTGAATGTGGCGATCAGTGCAGACCCTAACACGCTCGACTGGATGTATACCGGTGAAAGTGCAGCGCGTAAAATCGGCTGGCATATCTATGAGGGACTGTTTGCGCTGAATCAGGATTATGAAGCGACGCCACTTTTAGCTGACAGCTATGAAGTCAGTGAAGATGGTCAGACCTATACGATCAACCTGCGTGAGGGCTTAACATTCCATAACGGTGAAGAGGTGACCGCTGAAGATGCAGTTGCATCAGTTGAGCGCTGGCTGAAGATCTCTTCAGTTGGAAAAATTACAAATGAACATGTTGAGTCTGTTGAAAAGGTTGACGACCTTCAGCTGAAAATTAACTTAAATAAAGCCTACAGTTCTTTGCTGTCAGATCTTGCGGCACCAAAGTCAGCTGCAGTTGTCCTGCCGGCTTCCGTGGCAGAAGAAGCGGGGGAGAATCCGCTTGACCATGATCAGTTTATTGGAACCGGTCCTTTTAAGTTCGATTCATGGAAGCGCGGCGATGAGATTGTACTTGGAAAGTTTGAGGATTATGTATCGCGAGAAGATGAAACAAGTGGTTTAACAGGTGAGAAAAAGGCTTATGTGGATGAGATTCATTTTAAAATCGTGAAAGATCCCCAGGTTGTACTAAACGGACTGAAAACCGGTTTATACGATTATGGGGAAGACATTCCGCTTGATCTTCATGAAGTAATTGAAGCAACTCCTGGTATTGAAGCAGAAACAGCTGTTAACGGTTATACAATCTTAACGCCGGATAAATCTGAAGCACCTTTCGATGATATGAAGGTTCGTCAGGCGTTACATGCAGCGCTTGATAAAGAAGCGATTGCAAAAGCGACCTATGGTAACGATGCGTTTTATGATTTAGACGGTGCACTGTTTACGCCGAATCAGACAGCCCTTTACTCTGATCAGCATATTGAAAACTTCAATGGCTTTGACACTGAAAAAGCCAAGCAATTATTAGAAGAAAGCAGCTATGACGGTGAGCCGATTAAAATCATTTTTTCAAATGATCACAGTGACTATAAGAAAATTGCAGAGATCTCAGAACAGCAGCTTGAAGCAGCAGGATTTGATGTAGAGCTGGAATCATTTGAATGGGCAACTTATCTTGAAAAATGGAGTGAAGCATCTAATTGGGACCTGGTCGTGATTGGCTGGTCGCCGTTCTTTTCACCAAATCAGGCAGGTATGCTCAGTCAGGACTCTAACAGCAGCGGCTGGTATAACAGCGAAAAGTGGCAGGGGCTGATTTCTCAGTGGGCGACAGCCGAATCAGATGAAGAGAAGGAGGACATTCTTGCTGCCCTGAACCAGACGCTTTCAGAAGAGCTCCCGTTTGAAAAGGTGACGAATGTATCTAATCTGGATGCACGTTCATCTGCGTTGGAAAACTTCAGCGAATGGTATGGTCCGAGATACTGGAACACATGGAAGTCTGAGTAACATAACTGGAAAATTGTCAGTGTCACAGCTGACAATTTTCTTTCTTTATTCATAAAGGGGAGAAGATGATTGATTAAGTATACCATTCACCGATTATTATCCGTTATTCCTGTCATGCTGGTTGTCAGTGTGATTGTCTTTATGATTGTGCATTTAACACCTGGAAATCCTGCGTTTTTGATTTTAGGAGAGGATAGTTCTCCGGAAGCTGTTGCAGCACTTGAAAAGCAGCTTGGTCTTGACCAGCCCTGGTATATACAGTTTTTCAGCTGGCTTTCACAAATTGTTACTGGTGACCTTGGTACCTCTGTCTACTCCTCTCAGCCTGTTACAGCATTGATTGTTGAAAACTTTGGTCCAACATTCAGTCTCATGATGTTATCAATGCTCTTGCTATTACTGATTGCAATTCCGACAGCCATTGTGATTGTGGCCCTGCGTAAAACAGTAATGGACCCGATTTTTACGACAGTTTCACTATTTGGTGTCTCGATACCGGAATTCTGGCTGGCTATTTTACTCGTGCTCGGTTTCGGTGTGGCGATACCGGTTTTTCCTGTCGCGGGTTATATACCGATTGCAGAGGGCGTGGGAGACTGGCTGCATCATTTACTGCTTCCGGCATTTGTGCTGGCAATCGTGGAAGTCGGGATTATTGCGAGAATGCTGCGTGACAGCATGCTTGAATCTGTGAATCAGGACTATACGAAAACAGCACGTGCCAAAGGAATCAAAGAGCGCGATGTACTGATGAAACACGTGTTTACAAATGCTCTAATTCCGACTACAACGGTTTTTGGTGCAACAGTTGCAGGGCTGCTTGGAGGGACTGTGATTATCGAAACCTTATTTACAATACCAGGAATTGGACAGCTGCTGATTGATTCCATTCACCGGCGTGATTATCCGGTTGTGCAGGGAGTTGTACTGTTTATCGCCGGAATTTATGTACTGGTCAATCTGCTTGTGGATCTGCTTTATACGCTTCTGGATCCGCGCATCCGCTATGATTGACCGTTAGAGGAGGAAAAGAAGTGATACTGAAGAAAAAGACAAATCTGATTGCAGTCACAACCTTTTTCATCATTGCACTAGCAGCAGTGACTGCAAATCTCTGGCTTCCGGTGTCACCGGGCACGATTGCACCTGATCAGCGGTTGACCGGGCCCAGTGCCGTACACTGGTTCGGTACAGATGATTTTGGACGTGATGTTTTTGCGAGAACCATTGTGGCAGCAAGAGTCTCGCTTGCTGTTGGGCTCATTGTGGCAGTCACAGCTACTGTCATTGGCACGGTTATTGGGCTGGCTTCCGGTTATTTTAAAAAAGTGGATTTTATTCTAATGAGAATCATTGATGGTTTTCTTGCTTTTCCTGCCATTCTTTTGGCACTGGCACTGGTAGCTGCACTTGGTGGCAGTATGACCAACATTATCATTGCACTGACGCTCGCTTTTTTCCCGGTTATGGCGAGAGTCGTCAGATCAGCTGCTTTACAGGTGAAAAATGAAGCCTATATTGAAGCTGCGCGTACGTCAGGTGTGAGTCATCCGGTGATCATCATGCGATATATTCTCCCAAACATTCTGTCGCCGGTTATTGTACAGAGTACATTTATATTTGCAAAAGCGATTCTTGCTGAAGCAGCGCTCAGCTTTCTGGGTGTAGGGGTGAACCCATCGACTCCGACATGGGGAAATATGCTGCAGGAGGCACAGATATATCTGACGATTGCGCCATGGTACTCTATTTTTCCAGGCCTGGCTATTGTCATCACTGTTCTCGCGCTGAATTTGTTTGGTGATGGTCTGCGTGATGCGAATGATCCGCGTCAAATTAAACAGAAGCGCAAGCTTAAAGCTGCTTAAAGGAGTGTGTAGCCAATGTTGAAAGTCGAAAACCTTCATGTTCATCTTAATACACCAGCAGGGGTCGTAAAGGCAGTTGATGGCATTACCTTCAATATTCAGCCAGGCGAAACTGTCGGTATTGTAGGGGAATCCGGAAGTGGAAAAAGTGTACTGGCGCATTCTCTGATCAGACTGAATCCGGAGCCGCCTGCCGTTTATCCTGATGGTGAAATCTATTTTGAAGACCGTTCAGTGTTACATATGAATAAAAAAGAGCTTCAGACCTTCAGAGGAAAAGAGATTGCAATGATCTTTCAGGATCCGATGTCGAGCCTGAACCCGGTGATCCGGATTGGCAGGCAGCTGACTGAAGCCATTCTTGCGCACAGGAAAATATCTAAATCTGAAGCGAAGAAGAAAGCTATTGAGCTGTTGAATGATGTTGGAATTCCTGATCCAGCTGTACGTATGAGAAGCTATCCGCATCAATTCTCAGGCGGCATGCGTCAGCGCGTGCTGATTGCAATGGCACTTGCTTCAGAGCCGAAGCTGCTGATTGCTGATGAACCAACAACGGCGCTTGATGTTACCATCCAGGCACAGGTGCTGGATCTGCTGAAAAGCATTCAGCAGAAATATGGCACGGCTATTATGATCATCACTCATGATATGGGAGTTGTCGCAAGGCTGGCTGACAGGATCATGGTCATGTATGCAGGGAAAATCGTTGAGTCCGGAAAGGCTGAAGACATTTTTTATCACACATCCATGCCTTATACATGGTCACTTCTCCGCTCTATGCCAGTTCTCGGCTCAACAAGGCATCGGCTGATTTCAATAGAAGGACAGCCGCCTGATCTGATCAATCCGCCAAAAGGCTGTGCATTTCAGCCCAGATGTCCATTTGCTATGGAGGACTGTGCACACAGTCAACCGGCGCTTGAACCCCGGTCTGAAGCGCATCACCTGGCTGCCTGTCTGTTGTCTGAATCAGCATTCGAGGAAAAGAAAAATCAAATGAAAGGAGTCCTGTCATCATGAGTGCGCTACTGGATATAAAGGATCTGCATGTCCATTTCCCCGTCAAAAAAGGAATCCTTCAGCGTCCCAAAAGCTATGTGAAAGCCTTAAATGGTGTCAGCCTGCAGGTTGAAAAAGGTGAAACACTCGGAATCGTAGGGGAATCAGGCTGTGGAAAAAGTACGCTGGCGAGAAGTATAGTCGGGCTTCAGCAGCCCACTTCAGGTGACATTCTGCTCAATGGTAAAAATTATTCCGGTGCCGGCGCAAAGGAGCTTTATCAGATGCGCAGAAATGTACAGATGATCTTTCAGGACCCGTATACAAGTCTGAATCCCCGCATGAAAGCAGGCGAAAGTATTGCTGCGCCATTGAAGGCTTACAAAAAAACGGAGCGTATGCAAACAAGAGTAAAAGAACTGCTCGAATTAGTCGGATTGAATCCTGATCAGCATTTTGATAAATACCCTCATGAATTTTCAGGCGGACAGCGGCAGCGGATCGGTATTGCAAGAGCGCTTGCATTAGAGCCTGAATTAATCATCTGTGATGAACCGGTCAGTGCCCTTGACGTTTCGGTCCAGGCTCAGGTGGTCAATCTTCTGCAGGATTTGCAAAAACTTCTTGGATTGACCTATATATTTATCGCACATGATCTTTCGGTGATCAGTCATATGGCGGATCAAATTGCTGTCATGTACCTTGGCAAAGTGATGGAAAAGCTCGATCATCATGCGTTTCAGAACCAGGTAAGCCATCCCTACACGCAATCATTATTATCAGCAGTTCCATTTCCGGATCCGGTCATGGAAAGAACGAGAGAACGGATCGTGCTGAGCGGGGAACTGCCATCACCTGCAAATCCTCCATCAGGCTGCGTGTTCCATACAAGATGTCCACGGTCTACTGATCGCTGCAGACAGGAAACACCTGCCTTGATAAAAAATGAAACGACAGGAAATGAAATCGCATGCTTCCATCCGGTTGAAAATGAAGAATATCAGGCGGTGGATAGAGAACGTGTGCTGACTTTTTAAATTGTTTGAGGTTAGAAGAAGCTGATGCATGACACATCAGAAACAGCTCTGTGTCATGCATTTTTTTCCAGTAGAATTTACGAAAATCTCGTCTACCCAATGAAAATTGGAATCTTTATGGTAAAATGAAGACAAATGTTTTAATGGTGGTGGGATTATGGTGAAAGTAGTCGATACGTTTAAAAACATGTTTTTGGATTTATTCTCAATGGGAAAAGGATTTGTGTACGGATTTGTGATGGTAGGATTATTCATTATTATTTGCGGAGTTCTGATATATGGAGCGCTCTATCTTAAAAACGTTGTTTTTTAAAGAGGCAGCTGTAACAAACAGCACTTGCAGGAGGGAATTTTTATACATAAATGAAAAACCGGTCGTTTCATTGGCGTGTGAGACGACTGGTTTTTGCTTGCAGCAGGGTATGCCTTGCATTAAGTAGATTTGTATAAGATTTATTGTAAACCTGCTGTAATTGATATGAAACTGAGAGAAGTCGAAGTTACACACTCATTTTCAATTTCTCGGCATACCCATCAATTTTTGCAGCAGTCTCAGTCAGCTCCTGAAAATCACTGATTGTCTCCCTGATTTGAGAAGAACCTTTCTGAATGATTTTTTCAACCTGTTCTGTTCCATTGCTGATTTCTTTTACCTCTGAACTGATTCCTTCTGCTGAGCTCCGGACTGTTAAAATGGACTCTTCAACTTTACCTGCAAGCTTTTTCACTTCTTTTGCTACAACATCAAAGCCCCGGCCATGTTCACCTGCACGTGCAGCTTCAATCGCAGCATTCAGTGCGAGCAGATTAGTTTGCGAAGCAATTTCCCGAATAGCAAACGTCAGCTGCTGGATATTCTCGGCCTGCATCATCAGTTGAGTAAGGGTTTCAAGGTTCTTTTTCGAATATTCAAGTGTATGATCAATACTTTCACGCAGTTCATCACTTCTTTTAATTCCGTACTCAGCTTTTTCGCTCATATTCCCGGACACATTTGAAAGGGAGGAGACGAGCTCTGATACGCCTGCCTGTCTGTTTGTAATATCTGTTGCAACTTTTACAACACCAGTCACTTTGCGATTCTCAAAGATTGGCATGTACGTTGCCTCAAGCCAGATCACTGAGCCATCACGTTTCTTTCGTTTGATTTTATCCTGAAACTGAACACCTGCTGATAAGTCTCTCCAGAATCGCTCATAGTCAGCTGATCCCGAAAAATCCTCAAAACAGAAAATCTGATGATGGCGTCCGATTAATTCTTCCGGACGATATCCTGCAGCACCGGCAAACAGGTTATTTACATACGTGACTTTTCTATCGAGGTCAAACTGAATCATCGCAAGGTTTTTCTTGAAAGCCTCCATTACATTACTTTCTGCTATCATGTTCATTTTACCCATCCCTCTTTTTATCTTTATCTATAAGTCTTATTACCTATTTCTTCATTCACTAAACGTATATTATGAATTAAAGATATAAGCTGAAAAGCTGCATCTAATCCGATGTTTTATATTCAGATCGAATAAACAATATTATATATTAAAATTAAACCAAAAGACCTGTATGAATGAAAATATTTTCTAATGAAGAATCGAAAATAAAGGAAATTCAGAAGAAAATGTCGTATGTTCTGATTATTGAACATTTTCTAAGGGGGCATTCATATGAAGGCAGCAATATGCACAGCTTATGGACCACCGGAAGTACTAAAACTTATGACGGTCGCACAGCCCGAACCAAAAGAGTTTGATCTGCTGATCAGGGTATATGCATCGGCAGTACAATCTGGGGATCGCAGAATCAGAGCACTTGATGTACCACCAGCCGGCCGTCTGCCAATGAGAATTGCACTTGGGTTCAAAGCGCCCAGAAAACCAGTCCTGGGCGTTGTTGTTGCAGGAGAAGTTGCAGCAGTCGGGAGTCGTGTTCAGCATTTTAAGGTGGGGGACCGGGTCTATGGACTCACAGGAATGAGACTCGGCGGTTATGCTGAATATGCCTGTATACACGCCCACAAGTGTATTCATCTGATGCCGTTGAATGCAAGTTTTAATGAGGCTGCAAGTCTGCCTTTTGGGGGTACAACTGCTCTTCATTTCCTGAGAAAGGCACAAATTGAGCAGGCAAATTCAGTACTGATTTATGGAGCTTCAGGTGCAGTAGGATCGGCTGCTGTTCAAATCGCTAAATATTATAACACTCATGTCACGGCTGTCTGCAGTGATCGTCATGCGGCTATGGTCAGAGACTTTGGGGCAGATGAAGTTATTGACTATCATATGGACGATTATGACAATCAGCTTTCGACATATGATGCTGTCTTTGATGCTTCAGGTAAAATCAACAAATTATCAGCCCGTAAACACGTTGAAAGGAACGGACAATTCTGCAGTGTGGCAGGGCAGGGGGTCGCCAAAGAACTGAGGGAAGATCTCACTTTGCTCAATCAGATGTTTGAAGCCGGACACTTTAAAGCAGTCATTGACCGGGTATATCCATTAGAAGAAATTGTGGAAGCGCACAGATATGTTGATTCCGGACGGAAATATGGGAATGTAATCGTTCAGGTTGTGGAGGAATAGAAATGATTAAATGTATGATACTAGATTTTGATGGATTGATCATTGATACAGAAACAAGTGAAATTGAATCTTTTGAAAAACTTTATGATACTTATCAGGTAGAGTTCCCTGTTGAAAAGTGGATGGAGGGAATAGGGAGTGCTTTAAAGTTTGATCCATATGAGCCACTAAGCGTCACAGGCGTTAAAAGAGAAAAATTGAGAAAACAGCGGGCACAGCTGTTTGAATCATTGATAAAAGATAAATCAACACGTGCAGGAGTAAAAAAATATTTAATTCGTGCAAAAGAGCTGGGAATGAACATCGCTCTCGCATCAAGCTCCTCAAAAAGCTGGATTGATCAGCATATGGAGCAGCTCGATATCAGACAGTATTTCGATTTTATCTGTACAGCGGATGATGTGGAGCATGTGAAGCCGGAGCCAGACCTGTACCTGAAAGTCCTGAACCATTTTAATATTCGGTCTGATGAAGCGGTGGTATTTGAAGATTCACCAAACGGAGCGCTTGCAGCAATCCGGGCAGGTATCCGGTGTGTCGCAGTCCCAAATCCTACAACTGAATCAATGAAATTTGATCCGGGAATTGTGCTCCGTTTGACTTCAAAAGAAGAGATGAGTCTGGATGAAGTGCTGAGCAGACTATGACTTTGCAGCTTTTATGAAATCAATTAATAGATGAAGCAGATCAATCAAAATAAAACCGGAATTCTTATTAAAGTAGAAAACTCCGGTTTTATTTCATTCAATTTTTAGTCAGGCTTTCACATCCACCAGCTCAAACCGCTCACAAACCAGCATCATATCTTCCTTATACTCAAGTCCGACCTCGCTCAATTCTTTTCTGAAAAAGCGCTCATGTGCTTTCTTCCAATAGCGATACGTTCTGTCACCTTCACCCTCAGCAATCGCAAACTCCTCAGGGACTTCATTCATCGGCATCTGATCCACCTGAGATGTACGGATAATGGCTAATGGTTCATCTTCGCTGCTGAGAATAATACTGTAATCATCAACTGCCGGAAGCGGTTCATTTTCCATTTCGTAAAAAATCAGGCCGGAGCAGGTAGCTGTTTTCACTCCGTCGATCACTAACTGTGCAAGTTCATCAGGCGCTGCGCCAAATTGCCATGCAGTCACTGATGACGGCTGTTCTTTCCCCTGTGCGTTCCAATATTCATTCCAGTATTTTTTCGATGCTTCATTCATATTGATTTCCCCTTAAATTGTGTAGTTCAGGTAGAGACCCGCCTCTACCTAGTGTGCATGCTCATTCTGATGACAGCACATCACCGTCTCGTCATGCGGATGTGCCTCATCCTCAAGCTGAATGGTCACATGACCGATCATCTCATGTGCAAGCTTGTGCTCTACTTCCCGCAGCAGCTCCTGACATTCAAGAATGGAAAGACTGCCGTCCACAACGGCATGGCAGGAGAGTGCATTGTTTCCGCTTGTAATGGACCAGACGTGCAGGTCGTGAATATCCCTGATTCCACTCACGCTCTTGATTGTTCCGATAACACGCTCCAAATCAATATTTTCCGGTGTACCCTCCATCAGCACATGGATCGAATCCTTCGTCACGCGCCATCCGCTGATCAATACAAGCACTGCGACAATGACACTTGCCAATGGATCAGCCCAGCCCCAGTTAAAGAAGATGATCAGAAGGGCGGCTGTAATAGCACCGACTGATCCAAGCAGATCGCCAATTACATGAAGAAATGCAGCGCGCAAATTCAGGTTATCCTTTGTATCTCCTTTACGCATCAGTAGCCATGCGACCACAATATTAACAATCAGTCCAAGTATAGCAATGATCAGCATCCCGGTTGAAGCAATTTCGGGCGGGTTGCTGAAGCGCTGAAAAGCCTCATAAAAAATATAGAACGCAATCAGTACGAGTGTGACGCCGTTGAACACAGCCGCTAAAATTTCAAAGCGCTTATAACCGTAAGTTTTACTTCGGTCAGCAGCCCTTTCACCCAGTGTAAAAGCGAGCAGCCCGACACCAAGCGAAATCGAATCACTCAGCATATGACCGGCATCTGATAGCAGTGCCAGGCTGTTTGTCAGAAAACCACCGATTGCTTCTACAATCATAAATCCGGTGATGATGATGAAGCTGAACAGCAAAGCTTTCTTATTGGATGTATGCGCATGATCATGTCCGTGTCCCATCATTTCACCTCCGTTAGTTTTAATGGCGGGCGTGCTCTATCATTTGTTCAAGTATCTTCATAACGTGCTCATCATCATGGGAATAGTATAGTGTTGTCCCTTCCCGGCGATACTTGACAAGCCGGAGATTTTTCAGAAATCTCAATTGATGAGAGACAGTAGATTGACGAAGGCTTAACGCTTCAGCGATTCCATTCACTGAATATTCATTGGCAAACAGCAGATGTAAAATCCTGATTCTCGTCGGATCACCGAGTGCTTTGAATGTTTGTGATACGACAAACAGCGTTTCTTCATCCAGGTTTTCAGTATTAGTATCCAAAAGACCACCTCCAAGGAATATATGTGTATATGAGTATGTATTCATATATTAAAACTGCAGAGTGAATTTGTCAATCGTATGAAAATGTTAATGAAGTACAGTACATTCAATAATGAGCACACCAGTCAGCAGTCCGGCTCAAAAGAAATCGGACTGCCCGCGTATTTATCAGTAGGATTGGTTTTTAAAAAAGCAGGTGAATTTTCTTTGCATTTTCATGTAGTGAAGGATGATCATGGCCTGTCGTCCTTCCGGTGTATGAAGTGATTGGAGGGGGGAAAGTCTTTGTATCAAGTCTGCATCACAGACACACCAGTTTCCTGTATCTCTGTAACATTCATCGTGGGCTTTACACGCGGCATCTAATTCATTAATCGGATCCCCGGGACCACTGCAGCCGGGGCCGCACCACCGGTAACCTGGAAACACACAAAACCTGATCCGTCTGCATCTTCTTCTGCGGCGCACAAATAATCACCTCCTTTGTTAATATCAAATAGCCGGAAAAGAGTCTTACGCTATCAGATTATGTATCAGGAAAATTCAATTACATAATAAATTATGAAAAAATGTCGTCTCGTGTATGGTTAAGTGTCTATTGTTTTGAAATAAAGCTCCTTTTTACAAGACTGGTTTAAGCACAAGAAAAGGTGCAGCCCTTTAATCAGAGCTGCACCTTTTCTCTATAGGAAAAACACAATAAATCCCTGTAAATAAATCTGTACCATCAGATAAAACGCAATCGCAAATTTATAGTTAAATAGAAAGCTGTTCTTCACAATACTCAATCCGTTTACCGAACTCAGTACGATTGTCGGCAGGATCAGCGGTGAAATCATAATGGATATGACACTTCCTGACGTGATGCCAAGCAGGACGATTTCAGGCGGATAGGGTACTTCAACGCCCTGCAGAATGCCCGATACTAAAACGATCACCGTCAGTGGACCAAGTCCGATAAAGCCGAGGATAATCACTACAAAAGGCAGCACCCAGAGGAAATTCAGAAATGGTATGGCATCTGATACGAAAAATAAACCGTCTACGATATATTCACCGTAGCCCGACTGATTCACGGCATCAATTAAAAATCCTGCGGCCAGCAGAATGGAGAATTGCTGGGCTTTATTTGGGATGCCTGTTTTAGCATAATCTTTACCTTTACCGATGATTTTTCCGGGCTTTTTGCGAATGATGAAGTTCACGATGACCCAGGCGATAATCACGAGTGGAATGATCAGCAGGAGGCTGGCACTCCATATTGAATTTAATAGAAAAATAGAGCCGAACAGTGTGACAAATAGAAAGATAAACTCTCTGACTTCTTTATTGCCTCCGGGCTGCTGACTGCCAGCAATATTAGCGAGCTGTTCCTGAATGCCTGCTGTCAGATCCACGCCATATCTCCGTTCGCGGATATAGGAGGTAAAGACAGATAACAGAATGCCGGCAAACGAGATCACAAAGCCCTGCAAAATCGACAGACCCAGTGACGCGCCAAGTGCATCCACTGCGAAGATAAAGCTTGGAATGCTGATGACCCACATCGTCGTTAAAGCGAAACCGCGCAGCAGGGCAGTACCCTTGTAATTCTCCCAGGCCTCACCGCGCTGATCACTTAAAAAGTTATTGACCATCCCGTACACCATGGGTATGGCACCGAATAATAGAAAGTAAGAAATAATCTGCGTAATCATCATCATGCCAAAGTAAAACTTTCTACTCGTATTCAACAGCCTTTGTGCAAAATGAATCACAGACTCTATATATGGTTTTTCCTCAAGCACCCAGCTGATAATCGGCACAATCAGAAGCAGCGCAATCAGTCCGCTCATTACGGTGAAACCTGATACAGATGCCTCTAAAAGAGAGGTGCCTGCAGAAAAGTGTATAATAACTGCAATGACTAACAGCATGAGTGAAATCGATGCCTGTTTTAAAGGCAGAAAAAAATAACCGATCGCAAAAGCTGTAAGTCCGAATAAAGAGAGCGGCGTTGTCAGTGAATCAGCTTGCGTCAGCGAAACGATAAAATGTGTAATTACATACAAAAGGATAAAAAGTGTGTAGCCCCATTTAGCAGTTTGTTTCATCACAGATACTCCCATCTGCTTTGTGTTATGTGCACAGTTATCGTATCATAGCGCGTGTGTATAATCTTATTTTGTGATTTTGATAGTAGCCTCAGATCCTGATATGCTTTTTACATGAGGTTCGTTTTAAGTGCAATCCATCATTATTTTCTTTCCTGAGGTTTGCGTATAAAAGGAGACAGGGAATTCTATATCATAAACAATTTATTTAAAGCTGAGGAGTGAAGATCAAATGAAAGCTGTACAAGTAATCGGATATGGCGATACAGATCAGCTTAAAGTAGTTGATATCCCAATTCCGGAACCAAAAAGTGATGAAGTATTAGTGAAAATAAAGGTGTGTGCGATTAATAACACGGAAATCTGGATGAGAGAAGGTGCTTATGGAACTGGTGAAAAATCCGGCTGGCGTCCTGAAGGTGTAAAGTTTCCGCGGATACCCGGCTCTGATATTACAGGTGAGATTGTAAGTGCCGGGAGTCAGGTTGATAAAGACATGGTTGGCAGACGTGTAGTGCTATTCCCTTTCACATCAAGTGGTGAAGAAGGGACAGAGCATATTGCAGAAGATATGTCATTTATCGGATCAGAATATGACGGCGGTTATGCAGAATACGTCGTCTGGCCGGCAGACCTCTGTTATGAGATGCCGCTTGAAGACTTTGCAGAGAGCGCGGTGTTTTCTGTCAGTGGACTGACTGCCTGGCATATGGTCAATCAGATACAGGCAAAGCCCGGTGAGACGATTCTTGTGACAGGGGCAAATGGCGGCGTCGGCTCATTAAACGTCCAGATCGCAGCGAATGTATTTGGCGCAAAGGTGATTGCGGTCGTTGGGGACTTGAAGGATGAGGAAAAACTGAAGGAGCTGGGTGCTCAGCAGGTGGTATCCTATCAGTCAGAAAGGCTGACAGAGGATATTTTAGAAGCTGCAGGTGGACCTGTTGATTCTGTACTTGATGTAGTAGGAGATGCGCTGTTTAAAACCTCTTTAGACGTTTTGAAAAAAGGCGGGAAGTTCTGTATCTCAGGTTCTGCAGGAGGTCAGCAGACAAACCTCGATTTCAGAACGCTGTATTTGAAGCATATTACAATGTACGGATCAGTGCTTGGAACGAGATCAGAATTTAAGGAAATGCTGGTGGCAATTGCAGAGGGAAAAATTGTTCCGGTGATTGATAGACGTTTTCCGCTGGATGAGGCAAGGGAAGCGCAGAAGTATTTCAAGAATAAAGGGAAGCTGGGTAAGATTCTTCTCATTCCATAAAAAGCTTTTTATATTGGACAGCAAAAAACTGAGGCACATGTGCCTCAGTTTTTTCAATCTATTTATTATTAAAATACCTTCTTCTCATCACGATCCTCAGTAATCAGCATAACAGCTTCCTTAAACCGCTGTGCATGAATAATCTCCCGTTCTCTCAGGAACCTGAGACCATCATTTAAATCCGGATCATCTGACTGGTCAATGATCCACTGATAGGTGGCGCGTGCTTTTTCTTCTGCGGCGATATCTTCGTAGAGGTCAGCGATCGGATCGCCTTTTGCCTGGATGTAGCTGGCTGTAAATGGAACGCCGGCTGCATTGCTGTAAAAGAGGGCGCTGTCATGACTGACGTAGTGTTCTGCCAGACCTGCTGCACGGAGCTGGTCTGGGGTGGCGTCTTTTGTGAGTTTACAAACCGTTTATTTTTTGCAACCTTGTGATATAATGCTGTCAAACATTATTATAACGGAGGTTGAAGCGTTATGGAGAGGGAAATTAAGAAGGTTGCGGTTTATGTCCGTAAGTCTCGTGAAGAAGAAACGGAAGACACATTGAACCGTCAACAATCAGTTCTTATTGACCTTTGTGAAAAGAATCAATGGGAATATGAATTGTTTAAAGAAGTTGGATCATCACAAGAATATGATCGTCCGCAATTACAAGAAATGTTGGAGAATATTAGAGCGTTTATGTATGACGGGATTGTTATTGCCGACCTTGACCGACTTTCAAGGAATACGGTTCACTTTGGACAAATTAAAGAGATCATTGTGAATAGTGGGGTTATTACAATCACACCAAGTAAAACATATGACTTCTCAAAAGATGATGATGATTTTATTAGTGACGTTCAAAGTGTTCTCTCAAAGCAAGAGTACAAAACAATCAAAAGAAGACTTGTTCGTGGTACAAGACAATCCGCAAAGGACGGGAATTGGCTTGGTAAAAAGGCTCCCATTGGTTACAAATATAATCGTGAAACAAAGCGATTAGAACCAAGTGAGGACGCTCATGTGATCCAAAGAATGTTCCAAGAATACATTGGAGGAAAATCCACAAAAGATATTGCATACGAATTTGACCTTGAAGGAGTTACAACAAGTGTTGGAATGATATGGACTCCAGCGGGTGTAACAAGAATGTTGAGTAATATTGTTTACGCTGGTCACTCTCTTTATGGACGAACCACACAAAAGAAAGTGAATGGTAAAAGAGTTGTGGAGAAAACAAGAGAAGAAGAACAAATTCTCGTTGAAAATACTCATGAAGCATTGGTTTCTCAAGAAGATTATGATGAAGTTCAAAGGATCAAAAAACAACGTAACTCAAGGCCTGTTCCTCTCAAGTTAGGAAAGCACAAGTTTAGTGGTCTCATTCGTTGTGGTATTTGTGGAAGAATCCACTCCTTTCAAACTTCAAAATACAAACGTAAAAGAATCTCCTCTTGTCAAACAAGGAATTACAATGGTGACAAATACGTTGTTTGTTCCAATAAGGGAGCCAATGTGAGTGAGTTTGAGAAACTATTCTATGCTCATTTCAAAAAGTATGTGGATCAAATTGAAGAATACGTTCACCTTATTGAACCAAAAGAGACAAACAATGAAGGGGAAATTCAAAGGAAAGAGACACAAGTCAAAAAGTTGAATCAAGACATTAAGAGAGTTCAACAAGGTTTCCTCATGGAAATCTTCACCGAGGAAGAAGCACATGAACAAATAAAAGGATTCAAGTCAAAGATAGAAGAACTTGAAAACGACATTGAAAGGTTGAAGGAACAAGAGAGTTTCAATGAGCAAGACTTCTTAAAAGAAAAATTGGATCGAATGAAATTGTTCTTGACCAATGGAGACGACATGGAGGAACGTGAAGCAAACATGATCCTTCAAGAATTTGTGGAAACAATCATATACACCAAGACGGATAATGAAATGGAATTGAACATTGTTATGAAAGACTTGAGTTGAATTGACTTGAGTCCTTTTTTTATGATTCAATAGTCCAAATTCTTACAATCTTATGTTATATTTGAAGTTATAATATGGGGGTGTGACAATGGATAAAGAAATATCTATTCCAACAGATAGTGAAGGGTTCTATTCTCTTCAATGTCCACATTGTAAGACAAGGTTTAAAGGATATGCTGGGGATCATGATTCAATAGATTACATAGAGCTATATTGTCCTTCTTGTGGATTATCTAGCAATAAATCATCTTTCACTCCAAAAGACGTTATTGACCATGCTATTACGATTGCAAGGAATTACATTCAGCAAGAATTTTATAATACTTTAAAGAAATCAACTAAAGGGAAAAATGGTTTATCATTTAAAGGGAAGAAACCTAGATTGGAAACGCCAAAATTACTGACGGAAGATGAAATTTTGGAGCAAATTGAATTACATTGTTGCGAGAAAATAATTAAAGTCAATATTGATCAAATCGCTTCAAATGTATATTGTCCATATTGTGGGGTGAATTAAATGAGTCAAGACGTGAAACTAGACGAAAAAGAATATCAAAAATTATCGTTACACTTTAGAAATGTTGCAAGTAGGTTTTTGAACTCTAATATTGATGACGCACCAGATAATTTGGAAAGATTCCTAATTTTTATTGAAGATTCACCCATTATCAATGAATTTATCCACGAGAATAATAAAGTTACCTATGATATTGAGAAGGTGTTGAAAAGTAGGAATTACAATGACCAAATAAAATTACCTATTCGTAAGTCAGAAGAAATTGCTTTTATATTTCAACTGATCAATTACGTTTCAATTAATAAATTTAGTTATTATAGTTTGGTTACAGGGTATGGAAGAAACTTTAATGATATGTGTAATAATTTTCATAATAATACAATTAAACCACTAGTGGATCATATTGTATCTTATTTAGGGGAGATGGCAATCGATATGGGGTTAAACAAAAAGTCAGGAACTCAATTCAATATTGGAGACTTTCGTGGGCAACTAAACCATGCGGAAGGACAGGCTTCAATTAGTGCTGAGCAAACATATAATGAAACCAAGGTTGAAGAACTAAAAGACGTTGCACAAAAGTTTGCTAAAGCGTTAATGGAAGACACGTCTATTCCTGATACCGATAAAGAGGACACTGTGGAATTAGTGGAAGCTGCAGTTCAAGAGGTTGAGAGTGAAAAACCAAAGAAGATCATACTAAAAACTGCTATTGAAAACGTAAAGAACATTAAAGAAGTTGCCACAACTGGAACCGCAGTCTACACATTGGGTGACCAACTTTTAACTTTAATACAATCATTCTCATAACCGTCTAATCAAGGCGGTTCTTTTTTATGATTGATATATTCTTTTGTTGTGAGTCGAAGATTCGAAGGCTTTGCCTTCACAGTACAGTCTTTCAACCTTGTGGAATAACAAGTTTTATTAACTATAACAACATTGGAAAAGAGTTGTGACAATTCACGTACGTATGTAAACCTAATTGAGAACGCATTGAGAATGACAAGTGTTCTTTGATAACCCTTGTGGCAGTAAGAGAGAAAGCATGTTAGTTTACATTGTAATATGCTAATTGAGAATCCATTGAGAACAGATTTTGTTGTCGAATGGGTGTCAACAAGTAGCGTAACGTACGGTTTAGAGACTTGCTAAAAATATTTGATCCACATAGAAAAAAGAGAACCCTCATTGTGAAGATTCCCTTTCCTTGATTTTACGATATAACGTTGCCTTGCTTACATTGGTCATTTCCACAATCTCACATATTGTATATTCCTTGGAGTCATAAAGTTTAAGAGCCTTGTGAACGTCCTTGGAGTTCTTCTTTGGTCTCCCTCCAACTCTCCCTCTTGACCTTGCCGATTCAAGACCAGCCTTTGTTCTCTCACTTATTATGTCTCGTTCCATTTCATTGAGGACAGTCATCATTCTAAACATTGCCTTTCCCATTGCGGTGGTTGTATCAATCTTATCTTGAAGGGAAACAAGTTCTACTCCCTTTTCTTCAAGTTGTTCCGCTATCTCAAGGACGTGTCTTGTGGATCGTCCAAGGCGGTCAAGTTTCCACACAAGGAGAATATCTCCCTTTCTTAATTTCTCCACAAGAGAGGTCAATTGAGGACGTTCCGTGTCCATTCCACTCTTTCTCTCCTTGTAAATTTCATCATACCCATATTGCTTTAAAGCGTCCTCTTGTAGACTCAAGTTTTGATCCTTTGTTGATACCCGTGCATATGCAAAAATCATTGTGTATCTCCTCCTTTGTTTTGTGCAGCCAGACAGTAACAAAAAGGGTTCAATATAGCAATAGTGAGAATTAGTTTTTGAGACGGTTATTGAGACCATGTGAACCCTCATTGTTCCGTTCATTGTGAAGTATCACAAGAACAGTATCATTAATGACCGTTATTGAGACTAACAATGAATGATCCTTGTTGTGACACACTCAAATAAAGGCTCTCACAAGACTTACACAATGTTTTGAATGGTTTAGTATTCGATACACAAGAACGCTTGTTCTGACTCAATCTGACAGCTCTGAAACACATTGATTGGGACACACTGGAGCACACAAAAAGAATCACAAAATGAGACACAAAGAGAGAACAAGGAGAACCGCAAAAACTTTGGTGAGACAAAGAATTGGAAGGGTACGGGTATGGGGAGCCACCCTCTCTCACCGCCACAACTCATTGTTGAAAAATATAGTGGAAAATTACAAGTTGAGTTTACATTCCTAATTGAAACAAGTTCAAATTCTTGTGAACGGTCATTGTTGAAGCAAAGGAGCAACAAAATTCACACACAATTTCTAAATACTTTGGTTTACATTGTGAAACACATTGAGTAGCAACTTATATTACATGAGGGTTTACAATGACTCTCATAAAAAATATCTCTCAATGAGTGAGTTATTTGTTTCATTCAATGACCTAAACAATGAGGGTATATGTGCTCTCATTGAAGCGTTCGTTTCCTTACACACATAGAACTCTCTTATTCCTTCTCTTTGGTAACCGCCAAGGAGTAGCTAGTAAAAAATAATGTAGAAAGTTACATGAAAATTGACTAGTAAAAAATAATGTAAGAAGTTACATGTATATGAATAGGGTGTTCATTTTAACGTAAGTTTTTACATGTATATGAACACACTGTTCATTTTTTCGCACATTTTTACACGAAAATAGACAGAGAACAATACCTAAATAACAGTACAATACTTAAATAACAGAAACAGTATATAGTGCGGTAATTCTAAAGAATTAATTCCTGACGGAACACAGTACCCACAAAATAGATAATATTATTTAAAAGATTCCACAATAATTAATTAAAATAAACTGGTTAAAGATCGGCGGAACTTTGTGGAACTGAATTAAAGATACTGGTATTAATGATTATTCCGCACCTCATCTTGTGGAGGTTGTAAAATTAATAGCATAGCCAATCTATATAATTAGGAAATAGCATACTTCTTTTCTCCAAAGCACGGGTGGACGCACTCGTGTTTTTCTTTTGAAGTATTAGCTATTAAACCCAATACAAAGGAGAGATTGTGGATATGAAAATTCATTTTACGGTAGAAAAGATTGAAGCAATGTTGAAAGCATTTAACCTTTCACAAACCGAATTGAGTAAACGTCTTGGAATTTCTCAAGTCTATATAAATCAAATTATTCGTGGAGAACGAAATATTTCAACCCGAGTTCAAAAAGAATTGAATCGTGTGTATGGAGAGTTATTAGATCGAGTCAAAGTCTTCGAGAACCAAATATCATAAAAAGGAGAGAATTATTGTGAAGTATGCTGTAAAAATTAATTCAAAACATATTGATCCGAGGAATGAAAATAAAATGAGTCCCAAGGAATTATTCTTGTTCGCTCAAATGAAATCACGAGTATCCTATTTTGGAAATCTCGATACAACAATTGACATGCTTTCATGCTTTGTGTCATTCAAGTCTAGGAAGTCTGATAACAAGAAGGAGATCAAGTCAATCATTTCAAACCTTGTTCAAAAAGGTGTAATTGTGGTGGATCAACAAGAGGAATACTTGCGGATCACTTTCCCACACATTGGAGGAAATTATGATCTCATTCCAATGGAGATTCTTGAAAAAGCAATGAACCCTCATGAGTTCATGTTATTAGTTTACATTTACCGATTTGACCACATGAACGGAGAATGTTTATTGTCATATTCTCGTATTATGGAACTCCTTGAGACTTCAAGAGGGAAAGCATTTGACATTGTGGAAGAACTGCTAATGAAAGGTATGATCCACAAGAAAAGTGGTGAAAGATTACAAGATTCTAAACGTCAAGAAATGAACAAATATCAAGTTGCTTTTGTGAAAGCACCTAGTGAAGTTGTTCTTCACGTGGAGCCACTAGACGCTGTTTCTGATTCCTCTGAACCCTCTCAAGAACCACAAGAGACCAATCTTCCTCAAGAACCTCATACCGCTCCAGGAACTGTTTCTGAGACTTTTCGTAAAGAAACAAAAAAAGAGGAGCCTTCTCAAGACCTTCCGCAAGATCAAGAAAAGACTCCAATTAGTGGGCCTGACTATTTCGCAATGTTAGAAAAAGAGAAAAAGGACGACCAACCAAGGGAGAAAAAGTTGGAACGTCCACAAGAACCAAACCTTGAAGGACTACCTGCATTTGTAAAGAAAGCAAAAATGAAAAAGTATGAGAAAGACCTTGGAAAGTATGAAAGAGATTTGAGAGCGGAACAAGGAACCACGGTGGAATTGGTTTTTTGATCCTATCTTCTATAACAATTTTCAATATGTATTGTGACAATCCTCTTGCTCATTTAAGGCTTGGGGATTTCTTTGTCTAAAGGTAGGGTTGTAAAACCACACGTATAGAAGCCTTTAAAAGTAGGGAAAGTTATTCCCTTTGTAATCATGAAGACCTCATGAAAGTTGGCAAAGAGAGAGCGAAGGAACCTAAAACGGTTCCACTTTCTCCTTTGTTCTTAATGTAAAAATAAATATTACATTCAATAAGGAGTTGAGAAAATTGAAAAGAAAAATGAACAAAAAAGAATTGAAAGCTGTTCGTCTTATTCTTGGATTGCAGCAACAAGAGTTTGCGGATATTTTGGGAGTTTCAAAAGGTCACTTATCACGTACTGAAAGCAATGGAAAAGACTCCTATGACGTGAGTGACAAACTTGATGAACTTGTGAAATACAAATTGAATGCAATGGAGATCAACGTTGTTGAAATCCTTGAACTTGCAAAGAAACGAGGAATGTTGAAATGACTTCACAAAGATTAAAAACCATTGGAATGTTCATTGAGAAATATCATTCCGCTTACACGGATCAACAAAGAAAATTGATTGTGGAAATGGCTTATAAATTTTTGAAAGAAAAGGAGAATGGAAATGAGTAAAAAACGATTACAAGATATTCAAAAAGAAATGGATAAACTTCAAGCCACGGGAGAAGACATTGAACTTCAAGTGAAAATGTTGAAATCACAAGCACATGAAAAACGTCAAGAACGTTATTCCCTTATGAAAAAAGATTTTGCAAAGAACAAAGAAGAAATTTTCAAACTTGATAAAGAAGAAAAAGAGTTGTGGGATTCCGTCAACTCCTTGAACGATTTTAAAGAAGAATTGGAAAAGGAGAAGGAAGAAAAAACAAAGGTTCTTGTCTTTGAAGCGGTTGAAATCCGATCGCAAATGGAGAAAAAGTTGAAAGAGGATCAACAAAAAGTGATCCAAGACCTTTTGAAAAAGAAATATATGTATCTAGTGGAAATTGAAAAGACGGTGAAGAAAAACCGCTCCAAGAACGCACAAGAACTTGAAGAAGTGAATGAGTTCATTCTTGAATATGGAAACGCAAAAATGCTTCCACGTGGACAATATACGGAAAAGACTCTTTCCATCGAAACGGGTTACGGGAGAAAGAACCTCCCTTCTCACATGGTTTCTTCTGATGACTACTCAACTTTATTTGGACGTGAAGACCAACAAAACTTCTCATATCGTTTGTTCAAGGAAACGGGAGAAATTGAACTTGATTCAACACAAGCACAAAAGAAATTACGGGAGTTGAAGAAATAAAATGAAGATTGTAAAACGTGAAGGAGAAACGGTTGAGGAATTGCTTGACCGTATGAAGAAACAAACAAAGAAAGACAAGAAACTTCATAATTTCTATGAAAAGAAATGTAAAAAGAAAGGTGGAAAATAACATGAGTGAGAAAACCGCCCGTGAATTATTAGCGGAAGCATATGGAGAAGAAACACAAGGAGGAAAGCAAGTAGAAACCGTGGAGAATGAAACAATTGAACTCACGGAAGAAGAAAGAGAACTTGCATTGAGAGAAGACATTGACTCCCTCCCTCATATGTTAAAAATCCGCATTGGATATATTAAACGGCACATTGAAGCACAAGAAGGAAAAGACAATGACAACGGGAACCCTGACGCTTAAAGGGTTCTCTTTTAATTTGTAAATGAGAAAGGAGGAAGCAACTTGAATAAGTGGGTAAAGAAATTTGAGTATGACGATTCACTCCCACAATTGAGTGAAATTCATGAAGGTCTTGAACAATTTGAAGGAGTTCCATTGGATTCTCCTGGATTCAATTTGAGTCATAGAGATAGAATGATCTGTTTTCTATACACGGTTAAAGAAACAAGTGGAATGACAAGTGACGAAATTGCGGATCAATTTGGACTCACAAGAGCACGTATTTACGCTATCTTGAGAAAAGATGAGTCAAAACGTTATATGTCACATTTGAATGACCTTATGTTTGAAGAATTGTGGCAAGACACCGTTAGGGAAATGAGAAAGATTCTAAAGAAATCTCATAGTGAATCCAATAAAATCAAGGTCATGGAAATGGTGTTGAAATCAAAAGGTATGTACAAGAATGAAATGAGTGTGACGGTTAAACAAGAAGAACAATATGACCTTGAAGCTAAGAAAAGAGAGATCATTGAAATGGACTTGGAGAAATTGGATTAACTCTCCTTGTCCTTTTTGCGTTGGTTTACATGCCACGAGAAGGAGTTGAGGTCTTCATGCCATTATTATTAGTCTGCCAACTACTAATGATGATAAACGGATCACGCCAAAACAAACTTTTTTATGAATGTGTTCTTGCAAAAAGATAATGAAAGGAGTGAAAGTGAATGAGAAAACATGTGTTTGAAGTTGTTGTGAAAGGTTTAGAAATCTCAATTTTAGAGCTTCCATTGGAAGAGCCGTTGTATATTAAATGGATCAAACGTGAGGGACGCTTGCACACGGAGTTCTCAATGTTCCATATTGACGGGAAATATACAAACATTAATCCACAAAGAGACCTCCTTATTTTAGATAAATTATTATACGCACGAGATAACATTTCTTTTCAAGTGAAAAACCGTGAACTATTTCAAGAAAAAATTATGATTACGATTTGGGGAGATTAATTCTCCCTCCCTCTTTTTCATGTATCCAATCAAAACAGTGAAAATGTGGAATGAAGCCACAAGCTTTTACACTTTCTACAAATTTAAATTTAAGTCGTTAAAAAAAACGAAAAATTAGGCGGGAACTACAACATACATAATTGAGCGAATAAAAACTGTAACTTATTCTTTTAGGTTGATTCAGGGATCAAAAAAGCGTTTATTCAAGTATGACTTTGATTTTATGGAGTCCTATAACATTGTAGAAATCTCACAATAATTTAAATAATCGTAATGAATAAGGATCACTTTGTTGGTTTTGAAAACGGTTTGTTCCTATTATGGATATTTATGTTCAATTATCAGGTGTGTGGATTTATTCTCTATTACCTAGAATCAATGGTAGGATAAAAAAGGGAAAATGAAGTAATATGTTGAATTTGTTCAGAATAACGATATATACAAGGGGATTTGTAATGATAGAGATAAAAAATCCATATAGCAGAAAACGATTTTCGCTAAAAGAAAAAGCACAAAAGAAATTTACAAGGCTAGTTGTTCCTTGGATTAGGAAGATTCCGCTTAATGATGATTACAATGCAAAGAGAAGGTTTGTTCCACAATCAATAAATAGATTGAGAATTGATATCGAATATAAAGGGGGAAGCTTATGGACAAATAATATTCCTTCAGGTGTAGAAGTAAATTTAGTTTCAATGTATGTTGCTGAATATATTCCAATTGAAAATATCGACAAACTTAATAAAGGGCTGAAAAAAATTTTTAAGAACTTTGCTCCAAAAAGATTTAATACAAACGATATTTCAAGAATAGATGACTTTTGTCGTAAAGTTAAAGAAAGTATTCATGGAACTCGTTGGAGCAGGTTTGGCTTTCTTGAAATTGATAAAGAACATGAATTGAGTAAGTTTGTAAAGCGAATAAGTGTAAATGGCTCACAAATTTCTTCATCTTCAATAATTATTGAATTTATTATTGAGCCCTCTGATAATTTTCACAAAGAGTACAAGGAACTGATTGAAAAAAACGTAGAAGAAGAAACCGTTCTCACACCTAAATTCAAATATTTCTTTAGCTCTTGGGGTTCCACAACTCCTTCTAATATAATCGCTAAAGAACAAATGGTTGAAGATTTCTTATTAGAATTAAAATGGCGAACTTTAAAAGAAATCAGCAAATATTTCGATATGTATTTTACTATAAATAAGTTAATTCCTCCTAGTATTGAAGTGTATAAAATAAATCAAAATTCATGTGAATTAAAATCAACAAAAAATGAATTTTGGGAATCAATAGGTATGAGAAATAATTATTTACATGAAATATCTAAAGATGGTTATTGGCAGTTATTTGTAAATGATAGGGATACTATTGATAGTTCTATTAAATTTGCTTGTAATAATGAAGTACCTAAAGATGATATGTTTCACAGTCTCGATTTTCAGTTAGAATATCGTATAAAAGAACTGGCATTGCATTTGTTTCCTATTATGGTTATGAGAGACTTCACTCTTAGTCTGAGCAAAAAAATAGCAAAGCAACAAGAAAAAACATTTAAATC
The DNA here is from genome assembly GCF_034427455.1 of Jeotgalibacillus haloalkalitolerans. Lineage (NCBI taxonomy): Bacteria > Bacillati > Bacillota > Bacilli > Caryophanales > Caryophanaceae > Jeotgalibacillus > Jeotgalibacillus haloalkalitolerans. The sequence continues at coordinate 205,457 of NZ_JAXQNN010000003.1, forward strand.
AATTAAGAAAGAAAATCCAAATTACAATAAGCTGATAAATATCAGATATGAACTTGAGCAAAATCTTCAGATACTGAAGCGGTTTAAGAATGAAATGGGAAACGATGAATTTGAGTGGATAAAGGGTAAAATCACAAGTAATTTGAATGAATTTGAACCAGCAATAAAAAGAGCAAATCATAAACCTTTTGGAAAAGTCATTGTTGATAACACAATCTTTTTAGTTGGAAAAACAGATACCTTATCCTTGAATTTCGCTAAAATTATTGATGATACAGTTAAGTTGCTTGAATTGAAAACCAACAATTCTTTAAGAACAAGAACTTTTTGGCTGACTGTGTCTACTTCATTATTGTCTGTATTAGCAATTGTTATTGCTACGCTGCAGTTGACTGATGATAAGATTTCAAGAATCAAAGAGTTTTTAGAGTCAATAGCAAATTTCTTTATATGAGACCATTATGGTCTCTTTTTTTTGTATATATTATGTAAGGATTTTTATTGGATTTAGGTAATTTGTAAGATAAACTTTAAATATGAGGAAATATATGGAGGTCTTGTAATGAATTTAATAGAGGACATTGATTCATACATAAACGCAATGAGAGAAATACAAGATTCAATAAATCAGCTTCAAGGAGAACGGCTTTTGAAGAATCACCAAAAGACCTTGCTCTTTAGTTTGTTAGAGACGATCTCAAATGGAGTGTATGGTGATAGATACCGTAATGCAGATAGGTTCAAGAAATTCATCTTGGAGTTTTGTGAATGGGAAGAAGCAGAACGAGTGAGTCTTCAACAATTATTTTTAGTTTTCAAGGAAGGAAAACCGTCTCAAGAATTTCGTGATCTAAAGATACATGTACTTAATGGGTTACAAGACTATCCTCCTGCAAGTCCAGTTCCATTTAGTTGTGACTCAACTCTTGAAGAAATCAAAGCACTAATGCCAAATAATGAAACTACGATAAATGGTGTGGATATACACAATCTTACACACGTAAACCTCTTATGGAAATATCGCAATGCTTTAGTGCATGAAGCAAGGTCAAAAGGTGCAATGGAGTTGTTTGACGGTACTGACTATCCTCACTATGTTCATTTCACAAAGATGGGGAAGAACGGTGAATGGGAAGTTTGGAAAATCTCTTATCCTATTAAGTTCTTCAATAGCCTCATTGATAAAGCGCTGGTGAATGTGAGAGAAACATTCATAGATATGGAACATGATCCAAGAAGTAATTATGACTTTGGTGAACTATGGGTGAAATCAAAACAAATGAAATAAAAAGGAGTTGGTGTTATGTTAAAGAGATTATTTGGGATCAAAAGTAAAAAAGAAAGTGAACCGCAAAAAATTGAAAATAATGAATCAAACTTCAATACTCAAGTGGAGAGAAACCTTCAAGGGAAAGAGTTAGAGAGTCAAGGTAAGCTTGAGGAAGCTAAAGAATTATATCATCTAAACGTAAATGAAGGTTTTGAAGGAAACCACCCGTATGATCGGCTTGCAATCATTTACCGAAAAGAAAAAGCGTTCGATAAGGAAAATGAAGTTTTAGAGAAAGCTATCAATGTCTTTGAAAGTAAGGTAAGCAATGAAAGAGCGGATCGACAACCAAAGTTGGAACGCTTTAAAAAGAGACTTGAAGACGTGAAGAAGAAAGCCTCTCAATAAGAAAGGAAATATCTAATGAATGATATTCTTACAACAATCCTGACAAGTGGGATTACAACTGCAGGTATATTGGCATTATATCGACATTTTTTAAGTAGAAATATTGAAGCGTTCAAGAGTAATTTATTATTTGACTCACAAAGGAAGGTTCATGACTTCCAACTATTCACCACCAAGAAACATGAAACTTATCCAAGGTTATACGGGTTGTTATACAAGTCAACAGATTCAATTTTAAATGTAACAAGTTGGTTCCAAGAATATCCTTCATTTGTGGAATACTCAAAAACTGATTTAGAAAATTATTTAAGTAAACACGAACTTTTAGAGGTTGATAAAAATAGAATTCTTTCTCTTTGGGAAACCGATAAACAAAAAATGCAAAAAGAATTACACACTCTTATACAAAATGAAAAGTTTTATGAAGCGGATCAATTAAGAATTGACGCATACAGATTGTTTAGCGAATCATTACTTTATCAATCAGAAGACGTTAAAAAGATTGGTGAAGAAATAGTGAAGAAACAAAGAGAATTGCTTTTAGACCATGATTGGTATAGACAAGAAGTTGAACCAAAAGAGAGGAAGGAAATACGTAACAAAATTAAAGTACATAAAGACACACTTGATAAATTAAGAAAAGAATTGTTGGAGACAATGAAAACAGAGTTGACCGTGGGATATTATGAAGAAACTCAAATGAAATCAACAACATGAAGCAAAGAGGAACCTTAATTGGCTCCTCTTTTTTTTATGTGTTTAATTCATTCAAACACAACGAAATTAATGCAATCATTCTAAAGAAAAGGTAATCAACATGTTTTTTGTCGTTTACTTTTATCTTACCTCTTTCAAAGTGCCTAATTTGAAACTTATTCCCTATATCCGTTAAAGATCGAAATTCAGCTTCCAATACTTCATCAAAGTTGTTAGTACCACGAGCAACTTCTTCAATCAATGTATTTGCTGAGTTTCGTTTGTTCATACCTTCATAATAAGTTTTCATTCTCTCATATGCGTCCCAAATTTTTTCAAGGGCAAATGTTCTTTTTTCTATTTCAGGTTTGTGTATATTATCAATTGCCAACTTTATTAATTCATTTAAATTATCATCATTAGTTTTCACTGGAAGATCGTTTATTAAATTACCCATTTCTATGGGTAATTGTCTCTTTATATTTCCATTTTCATCAACGTAAAAGACAATTTGATTTCTTTCAAATATTTGGTTGACTTCTTTTCTAAAGGCTTCCTTCTTTTCATTTGTGCTCATGGTGATATATGTATCTCTACCAAAAAAGTCAGTCTCATCATAATACACATCTGAGATTTTAGAATAACAATATTGAACAAAATCCAAGACAGAATATTTATTTGGAAAATTCCATTCCTCAAATTGTCCAAATTCTTCAAAAGAAGGAATATAACCTTTAATATCAGCTATTAATGTTTTTCTATCTGTACCAATTATTTGTCTTCTATCGTTATACATAGGGAAGTGTTTACAAAAACAAAGTTCATACCTGTTGAAAATACCTACAATTGCATTAAAAACATTAAAGTTAATTTCTTCGGAATTTAACTCTTTTTTTCCAAGTTCATTATCACTAAAAAAGTCCAAATTTCTTCCTCCTTCTAATACCAATATTTTCATTTTACTATTACAAAAGAAAGTTGACCACGAAAAGTCACATATTTTTCTCGATGTTGTTACTCCGAATAGGACAATCTCTTGTCCTCATAACCTGTATGGAGGGGGAGACAACATGGAGAAGACTATCATTGATGAATACACGAGCGGAAAAGAACCAATTGAGGAACATAAGATTGAAGGTGTAGGGATCGTGAAAGTGTATGGAGAATTGAACGTGGAAAAGTTAGTGCAACGATTACTCAAAACAAAATACATGGCAATATAATAAGGAAGCAAGGTGTGAGATTGATCCACTCCAATGCTTCCTTTTCTTTTTGTATATTGATTGCATTTTATAATTAATTTGTTTGTAAATCATTGTTGCAATCATTTCAAGATGGGCAAATTCTTCTGTCGCAATATCATTCAACACGCCGATCACTTTATCCGGAATGGTGTAGCGCTGATTCATATAGCGAAGGGCAGCAGCGAGTTCACCATCAGCGCCGCCGTATTGCTCCATTAAGTATTTTGCAAGGGTAGGGTTACATGTACTGACTCTTACAGGATACATAAGCTTTTTTTCATAGCTCCACAAATCGCATACCTCCTTAATTAAAAGCGGAAGGCGCTTGCTCAGCTGCGACAAGCATAAGACGCGGAACGAAAAAGGGCGAACTTTCCCTTTATCGTTCAGTGGCTTATGACTCGAGCAGGTAGCGCCAGAAGCTGGATAAAGTGCTTAGACCTGCCATGGCCATGGGGATTCAGCCCATTCCCAGTGCTGGAGTTCCTGCGTCGGCATTCCAAAACGAAGCGGACCAAAACACGCTTCAAATTCAGTCTTCAGTCTGCTGCTATAAGCACTGTAATAATTGTACTGCTGAATCGCCTGCGCATCATCAGGGTGGGTATTAAGGTAGAGCACCAGATCATAAATCACAAAATCTATTGCCTGAATCGCCTCAAGCTTTGTGTAATACTCTTTTGGCAGCTGTCTTTCCATCGGGTGAACCTCCTTTATCCGCGATAGGGGCTCTCGTAGTAATCAAAAAACGGTTCCCAGAGCGTGCCTTTTTTGAGTGCTTCTAAAGGTGGGAACTGGGGGAAATCAGGTGGCTGGAATCCGATAAATAAGTTTGGCGGTACGACATATACTTTTGGACCAAGCGGCGGGCATGGATCGAACATTCCCCGGAATGGAGTGTGAAAACGTCTGAATGGGTTATTCGGCTGAGACATAGCTGTCCCTCCTGTGGATTCATATTACCTGAAGAGTATATGCTGGTGGGGAAGGGAGTAGAAGTGGTGATTGTCGGTATAGTTACTGGAGTTGTAGCGATACACCTGGGAGGTTATCGCTATCCCCGGCTAGGTTGTAGCAGTTCGTCCAGCAGATGTCTCAATCTCATACTTCGAATGCCGCACCACACCCTCTTAATGCATTTAAGAAACTAAGTCCTGGTTTCCCAAATGCATGCAGGGCTGCAGCAGCCGTTTGTCGCTATTTTTGCTGGGGGTGTAGTAATCAGGGCTGAGTATGTAGCGATACACCCGGAAACCTGTAGCAATTCACGCCGTTTTTGTAGCGTTCCACTCAAATGGATGTCCTATCGACCACTTTGAGTGTAGCCACGGTTCCCGTTTTAAGTCCAAACAAAAAAGAACCGCCATCCCAGGCGGTTCCTTTCTAATCTAATTATCGCTGTTCCAAACGTGCAATACGCTCATCAAGATCCGGATGAGTAGAGAACAATCTCATTACGCCGCCCTTACCACTGATTTTCATCGTAGCAACAGCTGAATCATCTGTATGATCTTTTACATTTGTACGGTTAACCTGTGCTTTTAATGAACGCAGTGCGTGCGCCATTTTATCATTACCTGCTAAATCACCGCCACCACGGTCTGCATGGAATTCACGGTGTCTTGAGTAGGCACTCACAACCAGGCTTCCGAGAATCGAGAATAGAATCTGGAAGATAATGATTGCTGCGAACTGCACCACAAACTGCAGATCTTCACGGACAAAGCGGCTGAGTATGATCGCAACGATACGCGACAGAAATACAACAAATGTATTCACGATACCCTGAAGCAATGTCATTGTTACCATATCTCCATTTGATACGTGTGCCACCTCGTGTGCGATGACGCCTTCAACTGCATCGTCATCCATGTTATCTAGAAGCCCCTGAGATACCGCTACAAGTGACTTCTTTTTAGAAGGACCGGTTGCAAAGGCGTTGACTTCAGGAGACGGATAGATCCCGACCTGCGGCATATGCGTTAAGCCTGCAGCACGTGAAAAGCGGTGTACCTTTTCAACTACCTCACGTTCCTGTGCAGTCAGGCTGCCATCCGGATCTAATACCTTTACCTTCATCATCCATTTAGCCATCATGCGTGACATTGCAAGCGAGATGAATGATCCTGCAAAACCTACAATTAAACTGAATACACCCAGCGAAATGAAATCAATACCAAGCCCTGGTCCACCTGTCTGGAATGAACCGTTAATTCCTGTATATGAAACAATGAGTGACCAGACGATCACAATTGTCGTCATGACAAGGATGTTCGTTAAAACAAAAAGTAAAATTCTTTTGCCCATTTATGCGCCTCCTAATAGATTAGTTTGTGATTATTGTAGCATAGTTTTCTTTGGAAGGCGTGACAAAAGAATGGCGGAATATTGCTTCATTAAAGCGTCTTAATTGTTTAAGTGAAAAACGGTCAGTACAATTAAACCATGATCTAAACAGACAGGAGATTTTAACATGAATCAACCAGTACTTATCGTCGGAGCAGGGTTAAGCGGTTTATATACGGCATCATTACTTTCAGACAATGGAATCACGTGTAAAGTGATCGAATCAAGAGACAGAATCGGAGGAAGGGTTCTGTCTGAAGAGGCTGCAGGGTCAAGGTTTGACCTGGGACCAACCTGGTTTTGGCCGGAACATGAGCCAGCCATTACAGCGCTCATAAAAAAGCTCGGATTAAAAACATTCACCCAGCACACAAAAGGTGAACTGTTATTTGAACAGGCTGCTGACAGCCCTGCACAGCGACATACCCTGCCTGCTCATGCGGCTGAACGGTCGGAGCGCGTTGAAGGTGGCATGCAGTCACTGATCGAAGCAGTCGCAAAGACGCTCCCTGCCGAAACAGTGGAATTAAATACAACGGTAACTGAGATTGAAATGAATCAGAAAAATGAAGTGAGCGTTCATGCAGTGAATGGAGATGAGGAGGACGTGTCGTATGAAGCAGCCTCAGTCATACTTGCACTTCCCCCGCGCCTGTTGAAAAGGATTTCCTTTTCACCTGAGCTGACCGGATTGTCTGATCTGCCAACCTGGATGGGTGGGCAGGCAAAAATCATCTCAATTTATGATCGTCCTTTCTGGCGTGAAAAAGGTCTTTCGGGTCAGGCGATGAGCTGGATCGGACCACTTCAGGAAATTCATGATGCATCACCGCAAAAAGGACCCGGTGCACTGTTTGGCTTTTTCAGCTTAACAGCTGCACAGCGGCTTGAAATAGGAGAAGAAAAAGTAAAGACCCTTGTGAAGGATCAGTTTGAGAGGTTATATGGTCGGGAAGCCGGACAGCCGGTTGCTTTATTGTATAAGGACTGGGCAACAGACACTGATACAGCAGCAGATGAAGATGCGCTGCCGCTGACTGATTTCCCCCAGTATCAACCGCAGCGTCCATTTGATGTAAAAGATCCCTGGCACCATACATTATTCTTTGCCGGAACAGAAACATCTTCAGGATCCGGGGGGCATTTAGAAGGGGCGATCCGGTCAGCAGAGCGGGTGGCTGCCTCAATCATCAAGCTGAATTAACTAATTAATCTAATATTAAAAAACACTATTGTACTGTTAGCGCTTACCCATTTACACTGATCTGTGAATTGAATCACAAAATTTACATGGAATTCAGGATGGTGAAGAATGGAACAGTCTACAATTGAGAAATTATTAGGCGCCGCTACTTTAAAAAGAGACTTACTGAAGGAGCAGCCAAATCATTATATAGTACGTGCGATGCTTGCCGGCATGTATGTGGGAATGGCCGTTGTGATGGCATTCCGCCTGGCGCAGCCGTTTTACGAGGCAGCATCACCGGCGACTTATTTTATTAATGCAATCTTCTTTGGCGTTGCATTTTGCTTAATTTTATATGGGAAAACGGAGCTTTTTACATCAAATACGATGTATATGGTCGTCGGCGCGATGAAGAAAAAGACGAACTGGATGGACACACTGCGCGTATGGGGCGCATGCTACCTTGGGAATCTGGTCGGTATTTTATTTTTCACAGGACTCATTGTGATGACCGGACTTTTTGCCACAATGGACCCGGCAGAATCTTATCTGATCACGGCTGCTGAAAAGAAAATGAACCTGCCTTATTCAGAGATGTTCTTCAGAGCGATCCTTGCCAACTGGCTTGTCTGTCTGGCTGTATGGATTCCGCTTCAGGTAAAGGATGACATGTCTAAAATTGTACTGATGATTTTATTTGTCTTCACCTTCTTTATTTCCGGATATGAACATAGCATTGCAAACATGGCACTGTTCTCAATCGCACTGACAGCACCGCACACGGCACTTGTCACTGTACAGGCAGCGGTAGAAAACGTGCTGATCGTCACGCTTGGTAACATCGTTGGAGGCGCGTTCTTTGTAGGCGTTCTCTACACATATCTCAACTCAGTAAAGAAAGAAAAAGAACTTACATCATCTGCTAAAGCGTCAACGCATAAGGCTGCTTTAGAAAAATAATGAACAACAGACTGTCTTTATTCAGTGGGAACTGAGTAAGGGCAGTTTTTATTTTACATAAATTCAATTGAAATATTTTACATGCAAAAAAAGGTATTTCAGCGGCTGTATTGAATAATACCCTTTATTGGAATCATTTGTAGTGAGAAAAAGGGTGGGGGGAGTCAACTGAGTCCGGCTGAAAATATCAATTTTATGATCATTGCATTGGCGGTACTGCTATTGATCGGGATCACGTGGGGGATACTGAGAAAGAAAAGAAAGGCTGCAATGTCAATCTCAATTCTGCTGATCATTGTTTACGCGGCTGGTTATGTCTATTATCCAGTCTATAAAGAACAGACACATGCCAAGCGCTATAGTGAAATGATAGCTTATCTGGGTGCAACTTATCCGGAAGAAACCTTCAGTGTAAGACCGGAAAAATATGAAGAGGGTGTTACGGTCGGAAGATTTAATATTGCACGTGCAGGTACACCGGAAATGGGTGTCACCATGAAGGTGGATCAGGATGGTCACGTAATTCAGACAGGTACCTGGACAGATAAAGCCGCTCCGGAGCAGGAAGAGCTGTGGCGTGAGATCAGATTTATCCGGAGTCCTGGTTACAGCCTGGATCAGGAGCTTCCAGAGGTGCAAAAAGTGGATCAATTGATTGATGGCGATTTAACGGTATTTGCACTTGAGATCAACCAGGCTCCCGCGATTGCTGTATTTAATTACAATCAGGGCGGATACAGCCTGCTGGCATTTGAAGAAGGTCATAAAAATGAATTTGTACAGGCAGAATCTGAAGGGTATCTGTATGTGTATATTGATAAAGCTTTTAAAAGAGACAGGATTGATCTTTTGAACAGGGAAGGTGAAACGCTTGATATCTCTGGACAAAAAGGCATGCTGATCGTAAAAAAATAATATAATCAGGAGGCTCATATGTTTACAAAACTCGGACAGGTCATGTTGTATGTCAAGGATCAGCAGGCAGCCAGACGTTTCTGGACAGAAAAAGCAGGTTTTCAGGTCATTGCAGAAGAAAGCTCACACGGTATGCACTGGATTGAGATCGCACCTGATCAGGACTCGGAAACCACAATTGTCCTTCATGACAAAGCAGCTGTTGAGAAGATGTCACCGGGTGTTCATCTCGGCACACCTTCCCTGATGTTTTACAGCCATCAGCTTGACGTACTTTATCAGGATCTTACAGCAAAAGGCGTAACGGTCGGGGAGATTGTGGAGATGCCGTCCGGAAGGGTATTTAATTTTGCTGATGATGAGGGTCAGTATTTTGCAGTGATGGAAAAGTAAAAGTGTGAACTTAATTGAATAAATTCTATACTGATAGGGAATTTCTTTCTATATACCAATAGAGAGAAATTCCTTTTTGCCTTCAGTCAACTTTTTTCCCTTTGATTCACTTCATTTAACACCCTAAACACTAATGACTCCCTATAAAAAGGTTTGTATAGACCCACTCAGGGGCAGTCTGGTAGGATAATGAAGCTGCAACAAATTTGCACAGGTGGTGTTGGAAATGAACAATCGATTTAAAGAAGCGGAATTTGCCACATGGGTCGGAATCGTGGCAAACACGCTGTTAACGATATTAAAAGGTGTATTCGGTTATATTTCAGGAAGCCGGGCACTTGTGGCGGATGCGGCTCACTCTGCTTCAGATGTAGCCGGGTCAGTCGCTGTGCTTGCCGGACTCCGTACAGCAAGAAAACCGCCTGATGAAGATCACCCTTATGGTCACGGGAAAGCAGAAAATATCGCGACAATCATTGTAGCGATTCTGCTCGTGGTTGTAGGTGTGGAGATTGCGACTTCATCAGCAGGGGTTTTCTTTGGAGAGGTGCCTGAAGCGCCGGGCACGATTGCGCTTGCTGTCATTTTATTTTCTATTCTTGTAAAAGAAATTCTATTTCATTATAAAAAACGGATCGCTAAAAAAATTGACAGTTCTGCGCTGATGGCTGAAGCCTGGCATCACCGGTCTGATGCCCTTTCATCTGTCGCTGCGTTCCTGGGGGTTGGAGGTGCAATCCTTGGTGAAAGAATGGACCTCACATTTTTACTGTATGCCGATCCGGTTGCAGGATTAATTGTCTCGCTGATTGTTATCAAAATCGGTTTTTCACTCGCGAAGGAAGCCGGTTCAATCATGATGGAGCAGGTGCTTGATTCCGATAAAACAAATCCATTCGTCGAAACAGTCATGGCAACACCCGGTGTTAAACGGGTAGATGAGCTGTTAGCCAGAACGCACGGTCATTACATTGTCATTGATATTAAGGTAAGCGTGGATCCATACATCACTGTAGAAGAAGGACACCGCATTTCTAAAAACGTAAAACGCCGGTTGCTCGAGCGCCATCAGGATATCAATAACGTGCTGGTTCATATTAATCCGTATAACGAAGAATGATTTCCTTTCATAAATATGTTCAGACACGCATGATGACGCTGAATAAGGGTATCGGTAAGGTAGGTAATTTATTTTACGCTTTATTAAAGTCCATTGTTGTTTCTGCACAGCTGGTGATTGAAGCGTAAGGGGGCGACTCCTGCGGGCTCAAGGACAGGACCAAAAAACGGTCCACCGACGGAAAGCGTCCCCCTGAAGCGGAAATTAACAGCCAACTTTAACAAAGCGTTATTTTAAAGGATTCCATATTAAATATAGTTAGCAGGATTGAAAATGTGCTAACGTAATGAAAAGAATCTGTGCCTATCAGCTGGATGAACGAAAGGAGCACGTCTCATGGCTGTGATCGAAACAGATGTACTGATTATCGGAGCAGGACCCGCCGGACTTATGGCTGCAAATGTCATGACGAAGCGGGGCGTGGACTATATCTGCCTGGAGAAAAAACCGGGCCGTTCAGTGCTGTCAAAAGCACTTGGGATCCAGGCGAGGTCACTTGAGCTGTTTGAATTCCTCGGCGTCAACAAGCCTTTTTTAAAAAGAGGCTATCCGGGCCCCGGTGCAAAGCTTCACCTGGCCGGAAAGCATCCATCTTATGTTGAAATGTATCATATAAAAAGCAGATATCCTTACCTGCTCATTATTCCGCAGGATGAAATTGAAGAAATATTAGAGAATCATCTCAATGAAAGAGGCGGACAGGTTTTCAGGCAGCACGAAGTCCTTGATGTTGTGCAAAAGGATAACGGTGTGTATGTAACGGCTGTTCACAATGGCATCACCAAAACATACTTTGCCAAATATCTGCTTGCCTGTGACGGTGCGCACAGTAAAGTCCGTAAAGAACTCGATGTGCCATTTATCGGTGAAGATGAAGGCATCACATTCTTTACAGGTGACGTTGAAATTCCCGACATGAAAGAAATTCATATTAACCTTCACCTGAATGACAGGGGGGCTGCCGCATTCTTTCCATATAAAGACGGCACCTACCGCGTTGTCGGCTTTGACCGGACAAGGCAGGGCGGTCCGCGCAGGCGTGAAATGAAGCTGCACGAACTTCAGACAACGCTGGATACCATTCTTGACCACTCTTACAAAGTCCAGCATCCGAAATGGCTTGCCTACTTCGGCACAGCACACAGACAGGTACCGAATTACCGTGTCGGAAATGTATTTTTCGTTGGAGATGCAGCGCATGTCAACAACCCACTCGGCGGTCAGGGAATGAATATCGGACTTGAAGACGTCGGAAATCTCTGCTGGAAAATTGACACGGTTTTAAAAGGCTATGCGGGCAACCCATTTTTAGATACGTATCACGAAGAACGTGCGCCTGTAGCCAAAGAAGTCATCTTTAATACCACAATGGAGCTCAAGCTCATTCACATGAAAGGGTTACTCGGCACAGCTAGAAACTGGTCGGGAAAAGCAGTCCTGACACAAAAATGGGTTCAGTCCAGATTCGCCAATGCCCTTTCTCACGTGCACAGTGATTATGATAAAACACCGATTAACCGTTCATTTAAAGACAAATCCTTACCGCGAAAAGCAATTCAGGCCGGCGAACGCGTACCGGACCAGATTCTTTTTAATGAAGGAACCACAGATGAACGCCTTTACCCGCTCATTCAGCGGATCGGCTACGTCTGCCTGATTTATATTGACTGCTATGAGCAGGACCTGATTGACTATGCGTATGACTTCGCCCATGAAGCGAACCGGGCGTTTCCGGATATGCTGAAGGTCTATCTCGTTGCGCGTGGCGGCACTGTCATCACAGAGCGGGACGAGCTCCCGATTATCTACGACGTGCATCGCGACCTTGATCAGAACCTCGGGATGCAAAAGGGCAGCACGCTCTTCATCCGTCCGGATGGCCACGTCGGCTTCCATGATGGATCAGCTGATGTGAGGAAAGTGATGGCGAAGCTGAAGCGGTATTTTATTTAAATATTTAATGTTATGAAGAAGCCTTGCTTTTTGGGGGGCTTCTTTTTTTGTTTGGAAGTGTTTGGACGGATGGGGGGCTGGTTGGGCGGCGATTGGTACAAGATCGGAGTGAATAGCTACAAGTATCCGGGCGTATCGCTACAACTTCAGCCGAGATTGCTACAACTCCGGCAGAAACACCGACAACTGGCGTCAGCTGCCCTGCATGCCTTTAGGAAACAGATCTTTGGTTACTTAAGGGCATGAAGAGGATGGTTGAAACAACCGCAGTGTGTGAAAGGTCATGGTCGGCCGGCGATTGCTACAAGATTGGGGTGAATGGCGACAAGAATCCGGACGTATCGCTACACCTCCGGGCGTAATTGCTACAACTCTGGTGGAAACACCGACAAGCAGCACCGGCTGCCCCAAAAAACTTTTTTCAAAAAAAGTGATCCAAAACAAAACTCCTTACGTTAGCTGTTCAGAGAAACATAATACAGTTCAGAAAAGGAGACATATCATGACAAACAAAAAATTACTTAAACGAATCGCAGCACCCGTACTTGGACTATCATTAATCGCACCTACTACAGGGCTTGCAGCAGAGGAGCCAACGGCAATCACGCCGGCATCGGATCTCCGTTCAACATTGGATCAGTTACTTTCAGAGCATTATGTACTGGCAGTGAATGCGATGGTGAAGGATTACAACGATGCACCGGATGAAGAGCAGGCTTATGCAGCGCTTGAACAAAACGCATTAGATATGACACCGGCAATCGAATCAATCTACGGTGCAGAAGGTGCACAGCAGTTTGAAGATATTTTCGTTAATCATAACGATTACTCACCGGACTTTGTGGAAGCAGCAAAATCAGATGATGCTGATTTAAGAGCACAGGCAGAAGCGGAGGTTGAAGAATTTACACAGGAATTTGGCGGTTTCCTGGCGACAGCAACAGAAGGGAATCTTCCTGAAGAAGCGGCAGTAGAAGTACTTGTTGCACACGAACAGGATGTTATTAGCGCTTTTGACAGCTATGTAGAAGGTGACTATGAAGCTTACTTCACTCACTTCATGGAAGGCTATGACAGAATGTTTGATATCAGTAAAGCACTATCTGTCGCAATCGTAACGCAAATGCCGGATAACTTTGAAGGATCAAAAGCAGATGCACCGGCAGCTGACCTGAGATCTACTCTTAACAATCTTGCAGCTGAACACTTTGCACTTGCAGCAATGAGCATGCAAAAAGGTGTAAGTGGTGCTGAGGATTATGACTTTGCAACATGGGCTGAAGATATGCACACAGATGAATTCACTGCAGCAATCGGTTCAATCTATGGTGAAGAAGGCGCAGCACAGTTCAAGGAGCTTTGGACTGGAGAGCACATCAATGCTCAGGCTGACCTTGTAAGTGCAACAGTAGCAGGTGATGAAGAAGGAATTGCCGCAGCAAAGGAAAGTCTTTCAATGTTTACTGAAGAATTCGGTATGTTCCTTGCAACAGCAACTGAAGGAAATCTTCCTGAAGAAGCAGCAGTGTCATCATTGAAAACACATGAAGACCAGGTTGTAAAAACGTTTGAATCATATGTAGCAGAAGACTACCAGACAAGCACTGACACATTCCGTGAAGGCTATGCGTTCATGTTTGGTGTAGGTGAAGCACTTGGTGATGCAATTGTGAAACAGATGCCAGATCAGTTCGCTTCAGATATGCCGGCTGATATGCCTAACACAGGTCTTGGCGGAGCAGCAGAACAGCAGACACCAGCAGCAGTTTGGGTAGCAATTGCAACAGCAATGCTTGCAGCAGCAGGATTTGCTGTTAAGAAGAAAACAGCTAACCAGGAATAATAGTCTCACTGAATAGTTGGAAGAGCGGTCTGAACCGCTCTTCTCTATTCTTATAAATGGAGGAATGAAGCCATGAAGAAAAAGCTTTTTGTTCTTATAGCAGTAGTGATTCTGCTTAGTGTGGTCAGTTATCAGGCGATTGCAATGAACCAGTCAAAAGAAGAACCACAATCAGCTTCAACAGATGAAACGCAGGATCTGAAAGAAGAAATAGAAGAAGAAACGGCAAAGCAGACAAAGGCAGTTGCTCATAAAGGAGACGAGTTTGTTCTTCTTGACTCTTTAAAAAAACGTCAGACAGAGCTTGAAGAACAGCTAAAGATTCAAGAAGAGGGAATTAACCCTGCCCGTATTCAGATCCCAAGTCTTGATATCGATACAGGGGTCATTCCGGTCGGCCTGCTTGAAAATGGTGAAATGGAAGTGCCAGAGGAAACAGATGTAACCGGCTGGTATAACCGCGGCGTGCAGCCTGGTCAGACAGGGAACTCTGTCATTGCAGGTCACGTCGACAGTAAGGAAGGTCCTGCAATTTTCTTTTATTTAAAAGATATCGAGCCGGGTGCAGAAATTATTGTGACTGATGAAAATGGTGTTGAGCTTACTTTTGAAGTGAAAACGAAAGAAAGCTATCCGACGGATGAATCGCCGATCGAGAAAATATTTGGTCCGTCTGATAAAAGAAACCTGAACATCATCACCTGTACCGGTACATTTGACCGCGAGCAGCATTTATATCCGGACAGACTGGTCGTCTACACAGAACTCGTTTCTGAAGAAGAACCCACTGACCCGTTAAAAGTCACTGCAGCACCTGAGAACGTTGAATACGAAGCAGGCTCAGTGACATGGTACGCGGTCCGCAATGAAACAGTGATCGGCTACCGCGTCTATAAAAAGTCAGAACAGGATCCGCGCTTTGTACATGTCGCAAGCGTGTCAGCGCATGAGCGGAAAAACTATTATGATCCGGATGCCGCTGCAGGTGACCAGTATTATGTCACTGCTGTGAATTTGAAAAATAAAGAGTCAGCTCCATCGAAAAAGGTAGAGGGGAATTGAGTGTGACCGCAAAGCGCCGGGGGTGCTTTGCGGTTTTTTGAATGTGAAGATAATAGGGGAATTTAGCGGTCGGATGGGATAGGTCAAAAGTTACTATTCCATGAACCAACGCGATTATTCTACGAACATCAGCTGATATTCCACGAACAACCGCATTTTTCTACGAACCGAACCCGCCGCTCCAATCAACTCACTTCTCCAAATAAGAAAGCCCCTCATTCACAAAACTGTTAATCAGCACTGCGAGCTCCTGAGACGGCTGATCGAGATCATTTGCCAACCATTCTTTAATCACGTGAATGGCACCACTCACAACAAATGTGCTTAAGTATTTAGATTCCGCCTGCCGGATCCCATTGTCATTCATCAGATTATTCATCATATAAAGTCGGGTGAGTTCCATCACTTTTTTCTCAAATGCTGAAGAGCCGTTTTGACTGAGCAGCGCCTGGATAATATCTTTATGCTCAATCATATAGTCGAGGATCTTCTCAGTAATCTTCAATGCTTCTTCATCAAGCTCTGTTGTGTATCGCTGCAGGTACCGTCTCATATCCTCAACAATTTCCTCTTCAATTTTATGTAACAAATCAAAGTGATCCTGGTAATGTGTGTAAAAGGTGGAGCGGTTAATATTCGCGATTGCACAGATTTCTTTTACAGTCACGGATGAAATCGGCTTTGATCCAAGCAGCTGGATTAAGCTGTCCTTCAATACTTTACGCGTATACTTTTTACGGTGATCGAGTTTTTCAGTCATCCAAATGACACTCCTTATGTTAAAGCTTTGTGAATATCCAACACTTAATAGACGTTGTGTTGGATAACTGACAGAACGAAACAGACTGTCTGTTGAATACCCAACACGGTGTCAATATAATATTAGAGTGTATGAAAGTGCTGCGCAAGAGAGGATGACGCTTTATCGACTGGACGTCACAGGTAATAAAACATAAAAAAAGTATTGTAATCATCTTTTTTATACTGACGATTGTGAGTGCGGCAGCCCAGTTTGCTGTCTCAGTGAATTACAATATGGCAGATTATCTGCCGGATGATGCACCGTCCATCGAGGCTGTGGACATCATGCAGGAAGAATTCGATGAGCCGATGCCAAATGCAAATGTGATGATTAAAGATGTAACCATTGCTGAGGCGCTGGATATAAAAGAACAGTTAGCAGAGATTGACGGGATCTCAAGCGTCACCTGGCTTGATGATGTGATGGATCTGACGGTTCCGCTTGAAATGGCGGATGAAGAGATGCTGTCATCCTATTATCAGGACGGAGCGGCCCTCATTTCTGTCACGATTGAAGAGGAACAGGAAGTTGCTGTTACGAATGAAATTTATGACCTGATCGGCGATGAAAATGCGCTGACAGGTGAAGCAGTAACGACGGCGGTTTCCCAGCAGATGGCTGGAGACGAGTCTATGTATGCTGCGCTGCTGCTCGTTCCAATCATTATCATCATTCTGATTTTATCCACGAATTCATGGATTGAACCGGTCTTCTTTTTAACTGCGATCGGAGTATCAATTCTGATTAACCTTGGAACAAATATTTTTCTCGGGGAAGTTTCATTTATTACACAGTCAGTTGCCCCGATTCTCCAGCTCGCCGTATCGCTGGATTATGCAATTTTTTTACTCCACAGCTTTGCTGATTACCGTAAAAAGGTTGATGATCCAACGACAGCAATGAAGCTTGCGATGAAGCGCTCTTTCCCGGCGATTATTGCAAGTGCCTCAACAACCTTCTTCGGGTTTATGGCGCTGACTTTTATGGAGTTTGGGATCGGATCAGATTTAGGTGTGAATCTTGTAAAAGGAATTCTGCTCAGCTTTATCAGTGTCATTATTTTCTTACCGGCGCTGACGCTAATGTTTTATAAATGGATTGATAAGACGAAGCACCGTCAGTTCATTCCTGATTTTAAGGGTGTCGGTACACGAGTCATGAAGCTTCGTATCCCGAGTTTAATCTTAGTGATGTTGCTGATTGTGCCGGCCTTTTTGGCACAGAGCAATACAACGTTCATCTATGGAGCGGGGGAGCACCCTGACAACACGCGTGCGGGGCAGGATGCGATAGCAACAGAAGAGGTATTCGGAAAGGAAACCCCAATGGTGCTACTTGTTCCTGCAGAGGACCGCGGAACAGAGGAGGAGCTGGTGCGGGAGCTTGAGACGCTCGACAATATTTCCGGCATCATGTCTTATGTGAATGTGGCCGGTGCAGCGGTCCCGCCTGAATATCTGGATGAATCAGTCACCGACCAGTTCTACTCAGAGAACTATGCGAGGATTACGATTTTTGCTGAGACGGAAACGGAAGGGGATGCAGCCTTTACACTAATCGAAGAGGTAAAGGAAACAGCAGACAGTTACTATGATGACACACATCTGCTTGGTGAGAGTGTCACGCTGTATGATATGAGAGAGATTGTTCAAAAGGATAATACGTTTGTGAATATCATGACAGTGGTGACAGTCGGACTTGTCCTGCTGCTGACATTCCGTTCTATATCCATTCCGGTTGTGCTGCTGATTACGATTCAGGCGTCTGTCTGGATTAACCTGGCGATTCCGTATTTTACGGATGCACCGCTCGTCTATATCGGCTACCTGCTGATCAGTACAATTCAGCTTGCTGCAACGGTGGATTACGGCATTCTTTTCACAGAGAATTATTATAAGCTCCGGAAGGAAATGACGGCGCTTGAAGCGATCAAAAAGACGATTGATGATAAGCTGTTTGCGATCTTTGTGTCAGCTTCCATCCTCTCAAGTGTCGGCTTCATTCTCTGGATCACCTCAACAAACCCGGTTGTCTCATCAATCGGATTGCTGCTCGGACGCGGGGCACTGTTAGCCTTTATCATGGTTGTCTTTGTACTGCCGGCACTGCTGGTGGTTTTCGATAAAGTCATTGAGAAAACAACGTGGAAAGCAAACTTTTTTAAGGGGAAATGACAATGAAATTTAAACGAACAAGCGCAGGATTCGCAGCATTTCTGCTGACCATGCCAACCCTTCTAGTCTCGGCGGAAACGCAGAATACTGTTGAAGACAATGAACAGGCAGGAGAAGGCGCTTTTGATAAAAAGACAGAAGTCGTCTATGCGACCCTGGACGCTGCTGGGGAGCAAAAGGACCTTTATGTCGTCAATAACTTTACCGTAAGCGAATTCGGGGAAATCACGGATTATGGTGATTATACAAGCATACAAAACCTGACTGACCTGACTCCGATTGAGCAGCAGGAACGGGAGATTACACTGAACGCACAGGAAGAGGAGTTTTACTACCAGGGAAATCTTGAGAACCGCGCACTGCCATGGGATTTTGATATCAGCTACACGTTAAATGGTGAAGCAGCAGATGCTGACTCATTAATTGGTCAGGACGGGGAACTCAACATTCAAATCGATTCCTCAAAAAATGCTGATGGTGAAGCACTCTTTTTCAACAACTACATGCTCCAGATCACGCTGACATTGGATGCTGATCGCTTTAAAAATATTGAAGCACCTGATGGAACGATTGCAACTGCCGGTAAAAACAGGCAGGTGACGTTTACCGTATTGCCTGAAAAAGATGAAAGCTATCAGGTGAGTGCGGAAGTAACGGATCTTGAGATGGAGGCCATTGAAATTGCTGCGGTTCCATCATCCATGTCCATTGATGCGCCTGATACAGCTGAAGTCAAAAAGGAAATGACGTCACTCTCTGATGCGACAGCTGAAGTGAATAATGGGGTTGGCGAGCTGCAGTCCGGCATTGCTGAACTGAATGACGGAACAGCAAGCCTGTATGACGGCTCTGCACAATTCCGGGATGGGATCAGCCAGCTTTCACAAAATGCAGGCGGACTGAACGAAGGATCTGCTTCGATTCAACAGGCGATAAATCAGATGAGTGAATCCGTCGGAGCAGGCATTGACGACGTTGATACAAGCCAGTTCAGTGAGCTGCCGGGTGCATTCAGACAAATTGCCGGGGGACTTGAAGAAGTGGAAAGCGGGATGACAGACTTGAGCGGAAGCTATGAGCAGGCTTACCACGCATTTGATCAGGCGATCGCAGCAGTTCCTGAACATCAGGTCAGTGAAGAGGAAATCGCAGCGCTTTATGAAAGTGGAGCAGATGAAGCAACAATTAATAAGCTTGTTGAAAGCTATCAGTCATCACTTGCTGTAAAAGAAACCTATAGACAAACGCAGGAAGCCTTTGCAGCCGTACCAGGTGCACTTTCGGGAAGCACTGGCGCTTTAAGGGAAATGAGCAGTCAACTGTATTCAATTGCTGACCAGCTTGAAAACGGTCTGGCTGCAACCAATATGGATGAATCCTTAGGTCAACTGCAGCAGGGTTTAGCAACGCTTGCTTCAAACTACTCAGAGTTCCATTCAGGACTGACTGAATATACCGGAGGCGTCAGTGACCTTGCAGGTTCATATGGCGAACTTCATAGCGGAATCGGCGGACTGACAGGCGGTACAGAGAAGCTTGAAACCGGAGCTGGCGCGTTATACAGCGGCACTTCAGAACTTGCATCAGCAACAAGCGAACTACCTGACCAGCTGCAGGAAGAAATTGATGCGATGCTGAGTGAATTTGATAAATCCGATTTCGAGCCGGTTTCTTTTGTATCTGACCAGAATGAAGATGTTGAATCTGTCCAGTTCGTCATTAAAACAGACAGCCTGAAGAAGGAAGATGCAGATGAGACGGAAGAGGAAGCTGAGGAAGAGAAGAGCTTCTGGGACCGTTTGGTAGATTTGTTCAAATAATATCACAGGCCTATCTGACAAAATCAGATAGGCCTGTTTTAATCAGTATGGTTAATAAAGGCTAATGCAGTTTTTACATTGCTGAATGTAGTAAGAGATTTCATATCTGCCTTTAAAGCAGTCATTTTTTGAGCAAGTGAGGGCTGGATGCCTGTAAATATAGCACTTGTGCCGGTGATCGATATCAATCTCTCGAGATCAAACAGGTGATTGACTGCAATCTCATCAATTTCCACGAGACCCGACAAATCAATAATCAGATAATTGTCAGTCGTGTTTTGAAGATAGATCATGACATTATCAATCAGCATGTGGTATCGGCGCTCGTTTAATTGACCAATCATTGGTAGAACAGAGGCTGTATCACTGACGGGAACAATAGGGGTAGACATTTGCTCCATTTCCTTCACATTAGCCTTAAGCTGATCTTTTTGCTGCATATTTTCAGTGATATCTTTCTGAACACCGACAAAATAGACTTTGTTATCTAAATACAACGGATCTATAAATAACTCATTCCAGAAAATTTTATTCCCTTTCGTGTAATTCAGGATTTGCACATTTACAGATTCACCGGCTTTTATCCCATCTCTCAGCTTTCCAATCGTTGCTGAATCAGTTTTTTCACCCTGGAGAAAACGGCAGTTCTGTCCAAGCACCTCTTCTTTACTGTAGCCTGTCATATCCAAAAAACCTTTATTCGTATAAATAATCGGATTGTCAGGCAGTGAGGAATCTGTAATGATCAACCCTGCTCTGGTGTAATCAAGTGCTGTTTCTATGAACCTTGCAAGTTCCTTGTTGTTTTCAGATAATATCAATCTCTTCACCTGCTTCATTATGATCCATTCAGTTCATATTATTGAACTAAATGCTGATAGAAAATATAATATGATAATTTTTACCCATTTTCCATTCTTTTTAACCTTTCGGGAACAAAAATAAATAATGAACGCTGAGTACCTTCACAGCAGCTTTTCAGTTTACATTAAGAACGTTTGTTCGTATAATGAAAGTACAAGGAGGAATGATCATGAAAGAGAAATTATTCCGCTACTGGCAGCAGGGTCTTACAGTTAAAATAATTTATATGAAAAGCGATGGCGTCTGTTCTGAGCGAAGAGTGCGGATCAGAAAGCTTGGGGAAGCTTCATTTACTGCTTACTGTCTGAAGAGAAGAGCTGTGCGTACTTTTCACTATGACCGTGTTCTGTCAATTAAACCAATGATAAAAAAGGAAAAACTGATTATCTGAGTATTTTTAAGAGTCCTCCCGTAAGCGGATGCTTCAAAAGGACTCTGCAATTACATATTACTGTTCTCTTTCTTCTTCGATTCTCCTGATCTCTTCATACCGCTGGCGCTGTCTGTAGCCATAGGTGGAAGACAGGACAACTTCTTCGTCTTCAAGGGCTGAACCGAGTGCGCCGATAATTGTGGCAATACTCGTTGCTGTCCAGGCAATATAGAAATAATTCACGTACCCGACATCCGGGGAAACCTCAGATTGCAGCAACCCCATTGGAATAAATAAAATCACCGCAAATGAAAATAAAACAAACAGCAGCAAGTAATAAAAACAAACAGACGTAAAGAGTGTCAGAAACGTTGAAGCATTATAAAGCTTCCTGAGATGTGATGCTTTTTCGGTGAACTGCTTTTTCTCCCACAGCTGATGCGCTGAGATAATCCAGAATACCATTGCAAGGATTGAGATGTTTGAAAGCAGGAACATCCTCCAGACGCTGTATTCATTGCTCAGCATCCACAAGGTCGGAAACACCAGTGCATAAGCGCCGGTTGTAAAAGCAAGCATAATGACTTTCTTGAATGATGAAAACATGACCCATGGCTTATTAGCACGGACCATACCGGTTAACAGACGCAAAGCACTGCCGGAGTATGAATTCACTTTAAATCTCACATCAATATTTTCTGTATCTTCAGGTGTTTCTCTTTTAATTGGTGATACTTTATCAAACCCTTTTCTGCCTAACAGCCTCTTTGGATTTCTTGTTTTTAGTTCTTTATCTTCTGTCTGATCCTTCTTTTCGAGCCTTTGTTCAGCTCTTCTCCGGCCCTCATCAGACGTTGTATAAAACATTTCATTTACAAGCTGCAGGATTGAATCCCTGACTCTGCGTGCAAGCGGAACTGCGCCAAGACCAGGCAGGCTGATTAAAGCAACACGCTCCTCTTCATATGCTTCTGCGATAATCGCTTTTTTACCCTGAAGCAGTGGAAGGTCTGTAATCGCTACTGTAAAATTCCATTTGTTCTCGTCTCTCAATGATAAAATGGCCCTCATCACTTCTTCAGACTGATCAGTGCCACCTGTTATAGAATCAATTGAGCAGTCTATTTTCCAGTGCCGATGATCATCAACATAATAATCCAGCAGTTCAGGCAGGTCAGCTTTCAGCGAATCAATTAATTCTTTTGGATATCCCGGTGCCGCGATCAAGCCTACTGTATAATCAGATCCGCTCATTTTCTCACCCCGCAAATTCTATGTATGTCTTACTTCTTTAACCTAAAATGAGGGTGTTAAAAACGCTCATTTCCAATTTATAATATTTATATAAAAAAATATGATTATATCTGTTGACCTTCACGCAACGTAAAGCCTTATGCTTAATCTGTCAGGAGGGGTTTAGATGGAATATACAGTTCAGCAGCTGGCAAAGCTGTCCGGTGTGAGCGGCCGCACACTGAGATATTATGATGAGATTGGTCTGTTAAAGCCTGCGAGAATCAGTTCCTCAGGTTACCGGATTTACAGTCAGAAGGAATTGGATCTGCTGCAGCAGATTCTCTTTTACCGGGAGCTTGAGGTGAGCCTTGAGGAAATTAAAAATATCATTCATCACCCGGATTTTGATCTGATCTCAGCTTTGCAGCAGCACGTTGAAAAACTGGAGGAAAAGCATACCCGTCTTGAACAGATTATTTCAACCGTAAAGAAAACGATTGAAAGCAAAGAAGGAGGTACTCCAATGTCAGATCAGGAGAAGTTTGAAGGATTTAAGAAAAAGATGATTGATGAAAATGAAGAGAAGTACGGAAAAGAAGTGCGTGAACAATATGGAGATCATGTTGTAGATGACAGCAAAGCCAAAATGATGGGGTTGTCTGAGGCTGACTTTAGACGGATGAATGAAGTGGAGAAAGCACTTTTTGAAGCCCTGAAGAATGGCTATGAAACAGGTGATCCTGCTTCGCCTGAGGCACAAAAAGCAGCTGCACTGCATAGGGAATGGCTGAGCTTTACCTGGCCAAAGTATACAAAAGAGGCGCATGCAGGTCTTGGGGATATGTATGTGAGCGACGAGCGGTTTACTGCGTATTATGACAAACACTTTGAAGGCGCAGCAGTATTTTTACGGGATGCGATTGATGTTTATACGGGAAAATGATATTGATCGAATAGTCATCTGCAGACGTGCAGATGACTTTTTAGGCTGTACCGACTCTATAGTTTAAAATAAAGATTAAGTTCAATTTATGGTAAAACGAAAGGGTGGACAGCAATGATCACATGGAAAGAAGAAACAATCATTACTGCGAACATTGAACATGTATGGGACTTATTCAAAGATAAAAACATCAAAAGAATTATGCCAAAGGTGTTATCACACGAGCTTGTGGAAGGTGAGGAGACTGTAGCTGGCGCAAAGCATCAGCAGCAGTACGGTGAGGGTAAACGCGTGGAGACTTATATTGTACATACCCTCGCTTATGAAGATTATGAAAATGAAAAGTTTAAGAAAGTAAACTTTGTTCTTGGCAAAGCCTTTGACACGACCTTTTCTTTTAAACTGGTAAAAGAAAGCGAACAGCAGACCAGACTCATCTATGAAGGTGAAAATAAGGGAGCTAATTTTATAGGCAGGGCAATGCTGAAATTTGCCGGTAATAAGCAGGATCATCAAGTTGTACTCGATTTCCTTAAAAGAGTAAAAAGTGAAGCGGAAAGTGCCTGAAGAGAGATTGAATATTCTTAATTTAAATGATTGTATTGACTTATCCGAGTGAATCACTTATATTTCAACAATCAATAAAAACTTCATAACCATCTTCTTATGATGAGAGGCGGAGGGACTGGCCCTTTGAAGCCTCGGCAGCGGACTCGCAAGTTGAGTACTGTGCCAATTCCAGCAGGCGTTTTTGCCTGAGAGATAAGAAAAGTTGTTTGCTTATACAAGCCTCTTCTTTTTCTTATTGGAGAGGTTTTTTTGTGTCCTGAAAAACCTTTCCAACGTTTAATTCACCCCGGAGTGGGTACATTCAGCAGGGCACGATACTATTTCAGGAGGCTCGGACAAATGAATCAGGAGAATATTCAAAGCAATCCGCTGGCACTTATTCCGTTCGGCGTATTCATTTTACTTTTTATCGGATCAGGTATTTTAACAGGCGACTTTTATTTCATGCCTGTATTAGTGGCATTGTTCACAGCGATTTTAGTGGCAATGCTCATGAATAGAAAAACAGATTTTCAGACGAAAACGATGCAGCTTGCAAAAGGTGGCGGACATCCGAACATTATTTTGATGGTTGTGATCTTCCTTTTAGCCGGAGCTTTTGCTTCAGTAGCAGAGGGAGCTGGTGCGGTTGATTCAACCGTTAACCTTGGACTGTCACTGCTGCCGCAGAATCTGCTCATTGTCGGTCTGTTTGTGATCGCATGCTTTATCTCAATTTCAATGGGAACGTCAGTCGGAACAATCGTTGCGCTGGCACCAATTGGTCTTGGACTTTCAGAACAGACAGATATCGGTGTGGCGCTTGCTATGGGTGCAATCGTCAGTGGTGCAATGTTTGGTGATAACCTGTCAATCATCTCTGATACGACGATTGCAGCAGTTCGCACGCAGGGAACAAAAATGAAAGATAAATTTAAGGCGAATATCTTTATCGTATTACCGGCCGCCATTATTACAGCGATCATTTTTGGTGTGCTGACAACCGGCAACAGTGCTTCAATTGATGGGGATAACCCATATAATTTAGTTCAGGTGCTGCCTTATCTCGGTGTATTGATTTTTGCTGTAGCCGGAGCAAATGTGATTTTGGTGCTGCTTGGCGGAATCATTTTTGCAGGAATTGTTGGTCTTGCGCTCGGACAGTACAGCTTTATGGACTTAATCGGTCTGATTGGTGATGGCTTTACAAATATGCAGGAGCTCGCGATGATCGCGATTCTGCTTGGTGGACTAGTGGAGCTGATCAGAGCAAACGGGGGAATTGAATCCCTGCTTCAGGCAGTAACGAAACGTGTGAAGACGAAAA
This sequence comes from Jeotgalibacillus haloalkalitolerans, assembly GCF_034427455.1. NCBI lineage: Bacteria > Bacillati > Bacillota > Bacilli > Caryophanales > Caryophanaceae > Jeotgalibacillus > Jeotgalibacillus haloalkalitolerans. Next base: position 230,941 of record NZ_JAXQNN010000003.1, read on the forward strand.
AAGGCGGGGAAGCCGGTATTGCAGGGCTTGTAAGTACAGTAAACCTTGCGACGGCTAACAACACGATTTCCATTATTACTGCTGGACCGCTTGCAAAGCAGATTGCAGATGAGTATGACATAGATAAACGAAGGTCAGCGAGTTTACTTGATATTTTCGCGAGCTCTGTGCAGGGTGTGATCCCTTATGGCGCGCAGCTTCTGGCTGTTGCAGGGGTCGCTGGTATTTCGCCGGCTGAGATTGTACCGTATTGCATTTATCCGATTCTGATTGCATTGTCAGGTGCAATTGCGATCGCGATTCAATATCCGAGATTTATAACAAAAAATGATTAGATGAAGGTCTGCCTGGCAATTAGTTAATCACTGACTGCCAGGCAGACTTTTTTAATTGAAAGGATCCCTGTTGTGGAAGAGCACAATCAGTGCTATTTTCTCTTTATTCTTGAACCTTTCTATCCGAGCTGTTAAGATTTAAAGCAATTTGATAATCTCATACAGCAGGATTGTGACTGATAAGCAGGCAAGACCTGAAAACAGGAAGAGACCATTAAGGATCTTCCATGTTTTCGGGTCTTTTTTATTTCGCATAATCAGGGAGGAAGAAAGAATGGATAAAAAATGGTTTGTATTAGCTGGAGGAGCAGGTGTTGCAGCGACGATGCTGATATTGTCACAGCAAACCGATCAGCCTGTTCCGGATCAAGAACAGGAAAGGACGCAGGAAGTGAATGAACGGTCAACCGAAAGAGTAGAAGATGCACCGGCACCCACTCATGTATTAAGTGAGGATGCGCTTCATCAATGGGCGTTTAATGAAGCACGCGGGATTGCTGCTAAGGATGTTGGCTTGGATCAGCTTGATGATGTAACAGCAGCAAAGCCGTCAGGTCTTGAATGGAAAAGTGGTATTGATCATGGTGCTCTGCTATTTGATGGATATTCCAACTGGATGGAGAGGCCTCCTGAGAATGTTCAGGTGCCTGAAGGGTCGTTTTCTATTGAAGCATGGGTAGCACCGAGAGCCTATGAATGGGGAGATGAAGGAAAAACTTCTGCAATCATCAACCAGCATGACAGGGAACAGCAAAAAGGTTTTATCGTTGGAATGGGGAGACACGGTTATGTTACCTTTCAGCTTGCCCTGAACGGGGAGTGGCATGAGCTCTGGTCTCCGGCAGGAAAAGTGTTGCCAAAGGATCAATGGTCGCATATTGTTGCTCAGTTTGACCAGAAGGCAGGAAGAGTCCAGATTCTGATCAATGGGAAAGTCGTTGCTGAAAAAGAAGTATCTGCTGATATGCAGCTCACCCCTGCTGAAAATATACCGCTGCAGGTTGGAAAACATAATCAGGCAACTGCAGTTTCTGAAGTATTTCAGGCAAATATGTTTAATGGTCTTATGGACAATGTTTCGATATATGGGCGTGCTTTTTCGGAAGAAGAAATTTTGCAGCAGGTCAATGAAGTGAAAAATCAATACAATGGTGAGCTGCCGGCACCTGAGACTTCTTATGATCGAACTGTCTATCGAGGAGATCGTTATCGTCCGAACTATCATTTTACGGCACCACAACACTGGATGAATGAACCCCATGCGCCGATTTATTATAATGGTGAATATCATTTGTTCTATCAGTTCAACCCTGCAGGCCCATTTTGGCATCAGATTCATTGGGGGCATGCAACGAGTGAGGATATGATTCATTGGGAGGACCGGCCGGTAGCCCTGAGTCCGACTGAAGGAACTGTAGCCAGGGATGGTGTCTGGTCGGGCAGTGCTGCTTATGATGAAAATGGTGTGCCGGCTCTATTCTATACAGCCGGACACGATGAAATGATCCCTAATCAGATGACAGGTATAGCCAGACCAGGAAACCCTGATCATGCAAAGCTGGATGAGTGGAACATGAATGCTGACGCTGTCACTGTTCAGGAGGAAAACCTGACTACGCCTGAGGGGAAAGTGTTATTTGGGCAGTTCCGGGACCCTTACGTCTGGAAAGAGGGCGACAAGTGGTTCCAGCTTGTAGGGTCCGGAGTTGAAGAAGCAGGAGGAACTGCACTCTTATACAGTTCAACTGATATGGAGAACTGGAATTATGAAAAACCGTTCTTGATTGGAGATAGTATGGAATTCCCTAAAACGGGTGATGTGTGGGAGCTTCCATTCCTGGTGCCAATTAAAAACACTAAAACAGGTGAGGAAAAACATGTCTTTATGATCAGCCCGTATTACATGGAGTCCAGTCCCTATGCAGCGCGATTCACCTTTTACTGGATTGGCAGCTGGGATGCTGAGACAATGACATTTACACCGGATCATCAGGAACCGCGTGAATTTGATTATGGAGAGCATTTCACCGGTGCGCAAGGGTTTGTCGATCATGAGGGGCGCAGTCTGGTCACGAGTATTTTGCAGGACCGGCGCTCCGAGCAGGATAAATATGAATCCGGATGGGCGCACGGGGCAGGAATGCCGATCGAGTTATTTCTGAATGAAAAACAGGACCTGGGGATTAGTCCAATTGAAGAAGTCGCTTCTCTCAGACAAAAAGAACTTGTCTCAATTGAAAATGCCACAATGAAAGAAGCAAATGAAGCATTGCAACATGTGCAAAGTGACCAGCTGGAAATCGAACTGGAGTTAGACGTCAGCGATACAAAACACGCAGGGTTAAAAGTACTGGTATCACCTGGAAACGAAGAAGAAACTTTTTTGTTTTATAACAACGAAGACGGTTCCTTCAATATTGATCGAGGCCGCTCAAGTCATAATCCGGACATTGAAAAAGGTGTTCAGGGGGGGCCGGTAGAATTGAATGGGGACACTTTATCACTGAGAGTTTTTGTGGATAAATCTATTATTGAAGCTTATGCTAACAATGAAAAAAGCATTTCATCACGTGTTTTTCCGGAGCTTGAAGAGTCTAAGGGAATTGAAATTTATGGGATTGAAGGTGCACCAAAAGTAAATAAATTATCGGTTTGGCAAATGGAAGAAGCGATACCTGAAGAGCGCGATTAAAATGAGCTAAATGTCTGATCTTTTTAATTTTCTGAAAAACCTTTCAGAAATGAATTGAAAGCGGTATGCAAATGACGATAGCCCCCCTTCCTGGATTAAAATGAATAATTTAATTTGTATTTAATGGGAATTTAAGATGAAAATACACATTTATCAGGAAAGGTATAACCGCCTATTGAATTGTGAACAGTAAGTGACTAGAATGAGAAACGTAAATCAATAGCGCGGGATTGTGACTGGAAAGCAGGCAAGACCCAAAATGTGAAAGAGGATAACAACGCCCTTTTTAATAGGCGTCCTCTGACCATTTTGGGTCTTGTTTTTTTATTTTCTAATGAGCACTCCTGTACATAACAACTAAATGGAGGATGAGAAAAGTGGGAAACACAAAACGTAAAACAAAAGTAATCGGCAAGCTGATTATTGCCGGTGTGCTGACTGTCAGTGGTTTGACAGCTATTCCGGCGCAGGCAGAAAGCAATGCAGCGTATGATACATCCGTATGGTCACGTCAGATGGCTGAAAAGGTTGAATTAACAAAGGACAATACAGCACCGGAAATTGACACAGACTTTGATCTTGTCGCACCCGATCACTGGGTATGGGATACATGGCCGCTTCAAAACCGTGATGGCTCTTTAGCTAAAATTAAAGGATACCGTGTGGCATTTGCTCTTGTTGCACCGCGTAATCTCGGATGGGGTGCACGTCACACAGAAGCACGTATCGGCATGTTCACGTCTAAGAACGGAAAAGACTGGACTTATCAGGGGATTCCTTACGAATATGAAGAAGCACTTGGTCATATGCAATGGGCCGGCAGTGCAATGTTAGATGAAGAAGGTAAAGTACACTTTTTCTATACGGCAACAGGCGAAAAAGAAAACTGGCAGCAGGATAACTGGGAGAGAACTGCTCCACAGAAGCTTGCTAAAACGACATTTGATATAAGTGCAGATAAAGAAGGCGTCCATTTAACAAACGAAGGTGAGCATGAAATTATGCTTGAGGCTGATGGTGAGTATTATGAAACAATTGAGCAGGCAGACAGCCCGATTATTACTGCATTCCGTGATCCTTACTTCTTTCAGGATCCTGCAACTGGTAAGGAATATATTCTGTTTGAAGGTCAGACTGGAGACAACTATGACTATCTGAAGCCTGAAAACATCGGTGATGAAGAGTATCGTCAAACAGCTGATGTTCCAGCAGGAGCTGAAAAATACAACGGAAATATCGGGATCGCAGAAGTGACAGATGATGATGCCTCAGAGCTTGAAATGATGCCGCCACTACTAGAATCAATTGGTACAAACCACCAGATGGAACGTCCTCACATGGTAGTGAAAGACGGAAATTATTATTTGTTTACAATCAGTCACACGTTCACGTATGCACCAGGTCTTACCGGACCGGATGGTGTCTACGGTTTTGTAAGTGAAGAGGGAATGTTTGGTGACTATGAGCCGATGAATGAGAGTGGGCTGGTGATTGCCAATCCTGAAGACAACCCTTATCAGGCATACTCGTGGAACATTCTTCCAGACTTCCAGGTGATCAGCTTTATTAACGAGCCACGTGATGAAAACGGAGAAGTGCAGTTTGGAGGAACATTCGCTCCGACACTTCAAATTGAAGTTGATGGTAAGACTTCCACAATTACAGAAGAAAGAAAACATGGCGAGATCAAACCGTTTGGCTCATATAGCAAACAATACTAAGGAGGAAACTTCATGAAAACAAATCATAAAAAATGGTTATCTGTTACACTCGCAGCAGGAGTTGTTCTATCAGGTTTTGCAGCACCACAAGTAAGTGCAGAAGGTGAGTCAGAAACGTCTTACTGGACGAGAGAACAGGCAGAAAAAATTGAACAGAATGAAGATAATACACTTCCTTACACAGATGTCAGTGAGCTTGAAAAGTTTGCAGAAGGTTATCATGTATGGGATTCATGGCCATTAACAGACCGCGATGGAGAGATTGCCAGAATTAAAGGGTATCAGGTTCTTTTCGCTCTGACAGCACCTGATGATGTCCTGCCGGGCAAGGTACATGATATTGCACGTATCCGTTATTTCTATTCTAAAAACGGTAAGGACTGGGAAATGGGCGGCACACTATTCCCGGATGGCGCATCTCTTGGATCACGTGAATGGGCTGGGTCAGCTATCATGGACGATGGCAAAATTCATGCATTTTACACAGCAACCGGTCGCCGTGGCGAAGAGGCATCTACTTTTGAACAGCGTCTTGCAATGGCAACAGGAGACATTACAGCAGATAAAAATGGTGTTCATTTTGACAACTGGGGAGAGCACAAAATCACGCTAGAGCCGGACGGTGAATACTATCAGACGAAAGAACAGGCACAAAATGGAGAAGGTGGCGGTTACGCCTTCCGTGATCCGCAATGGTTTAAGGATCCAAAAACGGATAAAGAATATATTTTGTTTGAAGGAAATTCAGGCGGTGCTGTTGATGAGCGAACATTTAAAAAAGAATTTGCAGGCAGCGATGAATACTTAGCCGAAAATCCGGTTCCTGAGGGCGCAGTGCATGCAAATGCCAATATCGGGATCGCTGAGGTAATTGATGGAGATCCATCAAACCTTAAAATGATGCCGCCTCTTTTAGAAGCAAATTATGTGAATGAAGAATTAGAACGCCCGCATATTATCGTAAAGGACAAGCAGTATTACTTATTTACTGATACTCATGTTAATAAGTATGCTGAAGGAATTTCCGGCCCTGAAGGACTTTATGGATTTGTATCAGATACACTGATTGGTGGATATGAACCGTTAAATGAAAGTGGACTTGTTCTTGCAAATCCGGAAGAGAATCCATACCAGGCTTATTCATGGCTTGTGCTTCCAAGTTTAAATGTTGTTGGATTTGCGCACTTCGGTGATATTGGTGACTTATCTATTGGAGACTTGGGCAATCAGCCTGCTGATTATCAATTCGAGAAATTTGGCGGGACATTAGCCCCGACAGCAAAAATTTCGATTAATGACGATACGACTGAGTTTGTAAAACAATATGAGCAGGGTTGGATCAAATAAGAAGTTTACTAAGAATGGTTTACTAATGGATGCTCCATTAGTAGGCCATTCTATTCGTCTTTTATCAGGTTCTTTTGGATCTTTTTATGATTCAGTAAGAACGTTACGCTTATTTCCATTCATACAGGGTAGTAATGAAAAGTTGTTCGAACCAAAACAAACAGGTAGCAGGTGAAAGAAATGAAGATTAAAAAGATCTTGAATAACAGTGCTGTTGTCATAAAAGATTCGGATGGAGAGAAGATCGTGATGGGTGAAGGAGTCGGCTTTCAAAAGCGCAAAAACGACCTGGTCAGTCCAGCAAAAATAGATAAAGTTTTTACCATGAATCAATCAAATGATCATCAGAAATTTGAAGAAGCCTTCAAGCAATTTCCTGAGCAGCATATATCTCTTGCGCGTGATATTCTGAGCCAAGCAGAAAAAGATCTGCAAATTAAAATTAATCAATATGCATACCTCAGTTTTACCGATCATTTATCCTTTGCAATTGAAAGAATACAAAAAGGGTTTATTGTAGAAAATGCGCTGCTTGATCAAATCAAAATTCTTTACAGAAAAGAATATGAACTCGGGCTGTGGGCAAAAAACTACATTAAAGAAAAAACAAATATCGATATTCCTGAAGATGAAGTCGGTAATATTGCTTTGCACCTGCATACTGCCAGAATGAAAATAAATGATATGTCATCAACACTCGATAAAACTGCAACGATTCAGGAGATTACATCAATCATTGAGAACAGGTTCAACATTAATATTGTCGAGGATTCACTGTCGTATGAGCGTCTTTTATCACATTTACAGCTATCTTTAAAACATTTATTTTCTGATGAACGCGCTCATCAAATGGATGCACAAATGAGTACATTACTAAAAAATCATTTGTCGGAGTCCTATGATTGTGCGCAGGAAGTAGGCAGATTCATAGAAGAGAAATATAAAAAGCCTTATCCGGAAGAAGAGATCATCTATATTGCTATGCATATTGAACGGTTTTACACGAGATCTTTGAAAACGGGAAAAGTAAGGTTATAGCAACGAAAAAGAAGTGTGTTCAACGATGAATACACTTCTTTTTCTGGAATTATATGAAAGTTGGCTGAAAAGAGAGAAAAGCGTATAGGTCAAATTACATGATTCTACGAAACCAGGCCATTTTTTCTTCGAACATGGTCAATTTTTCTCCGAACCATGCGTGTTATTCTGCGAACCACCGCCACGATTCTCCGACATCAGCTGTTATTCCACGAACCCCACACCATTACCACCACCCAAAAATCCCCTTGCAAAATCCCAACACCTGTAATAAGATTGAAAGCACTTACATATAAGGTCATCAGATGACCTTATGACACCATTTGCATTGAACAAAGGGATTACGACGACAAAGGGGATGATGAGTATGGCGCTTGGGACGCTGGCACTGTTTGCTATGGTGCCGATATTGACGGTATTGGTTTTTCTTGTGGTGTTGAGGTGGCCTGCAAAGTATGCGATGCCGCTTGCGTTTGCGGTGACGGTAGCAATGGCTTTATTTGTCTGGGATGTGCCGGGCAACCAGATTGCAGCAGCGAGTACAAAAGGGGTTGTGACGGCACTTGAAGTGTTGTTCATTGTATTCGGTGCAGTACTGATGCTGAATACGCTGAAGGAAAGCGGCGCGATTCAGACGATCAGGCAGGGATTTATTGATATTTCACCTGACAGACGGATTCAGGCGATTATTATCTGCTGGCTGTTCGGTTCTTTTATTGAAGGGGCATCAGGATGGGGAACGCCTGCTGCTGTGCTGGCACCGCTTTTAGTGGCAATCGGATTCCCGGCGATGGGGGCTGTCATGGTGGCGCTGATTATTCAGTCGACGCCAGTTTCGTACGGAGCGGTTGGTACACCGATTCTGATCGGTGTGTCATCCGGACTGACGGGGTCAGATGCTGTTAATGCCGAGGCTTCAGCACTTGGTGTGAATTTCAATGAATACATACAGATGATCGGCGGTCAGGTGGCGATTTTTCACGGCATTGTCGGACTGCTGATTCCGCTTTTTATGGTCATGATGCTGACATTCTTCTTTGGGGAAAAGAAGTCGCTGAAGGCTGGGGCGGAGGTATGGAAGTTTGCGCTGTTTGCGGGACTTGCTTTTACCATTCCATATGCACTTGTGGCAAATCTGCTTGGACCTGAATTCCCGTCATTGTTTGGCGGATTAATCGGTCTCGCGATTGTTGTTCCGGCTGCGAAAAAAGGGTTTCTTTTACCGAAAACGCAGTGGGATTTCCCGCCTGAATCTCAATGGGATCCTGACTGGTCAGGGACACTTAAGGCGGACAGCTTAAAGCCTGCGTATATTTCACCATTTAAAGCATGGTTCCCTTATATTTTGATGGGGCTGCTGCTGGTATTAACGCGGCTTGGAACTTTGCCGTTTGGTAACTGGTTAAAAACGCTTGAACTCTCTGCATCAGAAATATTCGGTACACAGATTTCAATTGTCAGTACACCGTTGTTTTTGCCTGGGTTCATCATGATATTGATGTCTATTATGGGATATTTCCTTTACAGTATGAATAAGGAAACTTATGGAACAGCGGTTAAAAATACGACAGTGATGATTATCAGCGCTGCGCCGGCACTGCTTTTTGCGGTTCCGATGGTGCAGGTATTTATTAATTCAGATGTTAATACGACAGGATATATGAGTATGCCGCTTGTACTTGCTGAAGCGGTATCAGCCATGATGGGAGAGAACTGGCCGCTTGTTGCGCCTGCGATCGGAGCCCTCGGCGCATTCGTTGCAGGCAGTAATACGATCAGTAATATGATGTTTTCCATGTTCCAGTTTGGGACGGCTGAAAATGTCGGGCTTACCCCGGCAATTGTTGTAGCACTTCAGGCAGTCGGCGGTGCAGCAGGGAATATGATTTGCGTGCATAATGTTGTCGCAGCATCAGCGACAGCAGGCCTGATTGGAAAAGAGGGCGCTTTAATCAGAAAGACGCTGATTCCGACTGCTTACTATGTGATCTTTGCCGGAGCGATTGGCTATATCGCGTTAAATGGGCTCGGGTTTAACATTGGAACCATGATCGCAGCGGTTGTGGTGGTTACAGTCATTTCTATCATTGTAAAAGGACTTCGGGAAAAGGATTCGGAATCTGCTGTTGAAGTCAGACAGCAAAAATTTGGAGGTTGATTGGATATGAAAGTTTCACTTTTTATCACATGTTTAGCGGATGTATTTTATCCGGGGGTTGGGAAAGACACAGTTGAGGTGCTGGAGCGGCTCGGATGCGAGGTGGATTTTCCCGAGAAGCAGACGTGCTGCGGACAGCCTGCATTTAACAGTGGCTACCACAAGGATACAAAGAAGGTCGCAAAGCATACAATTGAAACTTTCTCCCACTCAGACTATGTCGTACTGCCATCCGGTTCGTGCGCGTCAATGATCCATGAGTACCATGAACTGTTGAAGGATGAACCGGAGTGGCAGGCGCGTGCGAAAGCATTATCAGAAAAAACATATGAATTTACGCAATTCCTGGTCCATGTATTAAAGGTCGAAAAGGTAGACGCAAAGCTTGAGGCAAACGCAACGTACCACACATCATGTCATATGACGCGCCTGCTAAAAGAAAAAGAGGCGCCATTCCGACTGCTTGAAAATGTAGAGGGACTAAATCTGGAAACACTGCCAAACAGAGAGGCATGCTGCGGTTTCGGCGGTACCTTTTCAGTGAAAATGGCGCAGATCTCTGAACAGATGGTGGATGAGAAAGTACGGCACATTGAAGATACGAAAGCAGAAGTGTTAATCGGCGCAGATTGCGGATGTCTGATGAATATCGGCGGCCGTATCGAACGGAAAGGTAAGCCTGTCAAAGTGATGCACATCGCGCAGGTATTAAATAGCAGAGCGTAAAGGAGCTGAATGAAATGGGCGTAAAAATTGGCGATCCGGATTTTAAAAAGCGGGTGGATAAAGGCTTAAAGGATACTTTTATGCGTGATGCAGTTTCTTCAGCACAGGAGCGTCTGAAGAATGCAAAAGGGAAAGCCGAAGAGGAGCTTGGAAACTGGGAAGAGTGGCGTAACCTTTCTGAGGAAATCAGAACGCATACGCTTGAAAATATAGATTATTATCTGTATCAGCTGAGTGAAAACGTCAGCAAAAACGGCGGGTCTGTCTTCTTTGCTAAAACGGCAGAGGAAGCAAACCATTATATTACTGAAGTTGCTAAAAAGAAAAATGCCAAAAAAGTCATTAAATCAAAGTCGATGGTAACGGAAGAAATCAGCATGAATGAAGCACTGGAGAAGGCTGGCTGTGAAGTGATTGAGTCAGATCTCGGTGAATATATTCTGCAGATCGATGACCATGATCCGCCATCCCATATTGTTGCGCCGGCGCTTCACAAAAATAAAGAGCAGATCCGCGATACGTTTCGTGATAAAAAGGGATACACCAATACCTCCAATCCTCAGGAACTCACGCTATTTGCACGTGAACAGCTGAGAAAAGAATTTCTTGAAGCAGATATTGGTGTGACCGGCTGTAACTTTGCTGTAGCGGAATCAGGCAGTATCTCGCTTGTCACAAACGAAGGGAATGCGCGTCTTGCTACAGCGCTTCCTAAAACACAGATCACAGTCATGGGTATGGAGCGCGTAGTCCCGACATGGGAAGAGCTTGATATTTTAGTGAGCATGCTGTGTCGCAGTGCAGTTGGTCAGAAGCTGACAAGCTATGTAACCGGACTGACTGGTGCGAAAGGCGAAGGCGATCTTGACGGACCGGACGAGTTTCATCTGGTGATTGTCGATAACGGGCGTTCAAAAATCCTCGGCACGGAATTTCAGGCAGCACTTCACTGTATCCGCTGTGCGGCATGTATCAATGTATGTCCTGTGTACCGTCATGTTGGCGGTCATTCTTACGGTTCCATTTATCCGGGACCAATCGGCGCTGTATTGACACCGCTTTTGGAAGGATATGAGGATCATCAGGAGCTGCCTTATGCGTCCACGTTATGTGCAGCCTGCACGGATGCCTGTCCGGTAAAAATTCCGCTGCATGAGATGCTTGTCATGCACAGACGTAATATTGCAGAAGAAAAACGTACAACATTATCTGAAACGCTTGCGATGAAAGGATTTGGTATGGTCGCGAGTTCACCGTCACTTTTTAATATGAGTACAAGAACCGCGCCGTTTATGCTGTCTCCATTTACAAAAGAAGGTTCAATCAAAAAGGGGCCGGGCCCGATGAAACCCTGGACAGATGTCAGAGATTTCCCTGAAACAAGTAAAGAACGTTTCCGTGACTGGTTTAAATCACGCGACGGGAAAGGAGACGCACAATGATACAAAACCGGGAAAGCTTTCTATCACATCTGGCAGAACAGCTCGGACGTAAACCGCGTACTGAAGGGGTTGTGCGGCCAGACTACAAACACAAGCCGCATCTGGAAGTGATGAAGGGATATTCGAAGGATCAGCTTGTCGAAGTGTTAAAAACGCAATGTCTGGCGATCCACACTGATTTTAAACAGACGAAAAAAGCTGAACTGACTAATGTGATCGATCAGGTGCTTGAAGAATATGATGCTGAGTCTGTGATTACATGGGATGATCCCCGCTTTGAAGCGTTTGGTCTGAATGATTTTCAGTCAAGAGCGTCAGTCGATGTCTGGCGTGCTGAAAACGGCAGTGATTCAGTAGAGCTTGCTGAAAAAGCGGATGTAGGGATTACGTTTTCAGATTACACACTTGCTGAATCAGGAACGGTTGTGCTGCTGAGTGAGAGCGGGAAGGGCCGTTCTGTCAGCCTGTTGCCGACTTATTACATTGCGATTATTCCAAAGAGCACACTTGTGCCCCGGATGACGCAGGCAACGACTGCGATTCACCAGATGGCTGAAAGAGGCGAGCGCGTTCCATCCTGTGTGAATTTCATCAGCGGACCGAGTAACAGTGCTGATATTGAAATGAGTCTTGTAGTTGGTGTGCACGGACCGATCCGTGCGTGTTATATCCTCGTTGATGATGAGTAAGACCAGAGACCGGCTGAGACAGAAATCAGCCGGTCCTGTGCTATAATAAGGATACTAGAATCAAACGGGGTGCAGGATATGGCGTTTAAACAGGTACAGACAAAAAAGATATCAGAAGTAATCCGTGAACAGCTGGAAGAGATGATCCGCAGAGGAGATTTCAAGCCGGGAGAAAGGCTCGATTCAGTTGAAAAGCTGGCAAAGGAATTCAACGTCAGCCGCTCAGCAGTGCGTGAAGCACTCAGCGCCCTGCGCGCCGTCGGACTCATCACGATCCGTCAGGGAGAAGGCACGTTTATTAATAAATTCGATTTCTCTGAACTAATCGCACCGGTGGCAGACACATTTATCTCAAAGCAGGAAATGCTGGAGCTGTTTGAAGTGCGGAAGATTCTTGAGGCAGGTGCAGCAAAGCTTGCCGCTGAAAACCGTACAGATGAGCATTTAGCTGAAATGAAACAGGCACTTGCTGAAATGGATGCTGCTGGTGGCAATCAGGATCTCGGTGAAAAAGCCGATGTGAAATTCCATCTGGCGATTGCTGAAAGCTCAGGTAATAACCTGCTGAAGGATATGATGCATCAGATGGCAGAGACACTGGGTAAAACGATGTATGAAAGCAGAAGGATTGCTTTATTTGCTGATCAGGAGCAGTTTAACAGACTGCAGGTCGAGCACAAGGCAATTTTTGAGGCAGTCAGCAGCAGAAATGGCGGAGAGGCTGAACAGGCGATGCTTGAACACCTGATTAATGTAGAGCAGACATTGATTAATTTTCATGAGAATAAATGAACTGAAAGCAGCCGCAGTATGGTGACTACGGCTTTTTGCTGTGGCGTCCCGTCATGAGTCGGGGGTAATAGATCAAGCGTTCTTTCATAGTATAAGAAATAAAGTGTACTTTTTGAAAGGGGTTATATGCTTTTAAAAAAGAGCATGGCAATCGTTTTTGGAAGTCTCATGCTGTCTGCAGGGATCAATGGCTTTTTAGTCCCGCATCATCTGCTTGACGGAGGAATGATCGGTCTTGCGCTGATTGTTCATTATTATTTTGGCATACAGGCGGGGCTGGCAATGATTTTGTTAAGTCTGCCGTTATTTATTTATTCCTGGTTTAAGAATAGAGCGTACTTTTTTAATAGCCTTCATGGTTTATTTGTTTCATCACTTCTTATTGACTGGCTGTCACCGCTTAGAACGTTTTTTCAAATATCGATTCTTCCAAGTGTATTAGCAGGCGGTTTGTTAATCGGGTTTGGGATTGGCCTGATGTTGCGCTTTGAGACAAGTACAGGAGGGACAGACCTGCTGGCCCATATCATTTCAAGAGCCGTCTCAATTAATGCAGGTGTCGTTATTTTTATTGTGGATGGGATTGTGATTTTGCTGGGTTACCAGGTGCTTGGTCTTCATACGTTTTTATATTCCTGCGGTGTAATCACAATTGTCGGTGCTGTAACAGCGATTATTGTACACAGGAAACCGGACAGGTAACTTACACAAAATTCAACAAATATCTTAGTATGAATTCTTCCTTGCCAAAAGTTAATCTTTCAGGTAAGATGTCATTATTCAATATATAGTGTTTATTTGTGAATATAAAACTACATATAGTGTTGCCGAAAAATAAGATGCGATTGATCGCTTAAAAGGGAATCCGGTGAGAATCCGGAACTGCCCCCGCAACTGTATGTGCTGACGAAATGAACAGTCCACTGTATAAGAGAGCTCTGAATAAGGGTGCTTATATGGGAAGGGTTCAGAGTAGAGTGACGCACAAGTCAGGAGACCTGTCTTATTTTTTGTTTTCATTTCTTCGGGGTGTGAGGAAAGAAACGATGGCTTTATCAGACAGGTCCCGTGTGTGGACTATGTTCTTATAATGCAAATCGTTTATTTGACCGCCTATTCCGATAGGCGGTTTTTGTTTTGTCTTTACAAGAGGGGGCTGAGATTTCCGCTTCAGGCGGACGCTTTCCGCGGCCGGGCGGTGAGCCCCTTCATGCTTCGCATTACAGGGTCTCACCTGTCCCTTTCCGCCGCAGGAGTCGCCACCTTACGCTCCAATCCCAGCGGTGAAAATAAGAGACAGCCAATAACATCCTACATGACTTCATAAAAACCGGAGGGAAACAATCATGACCACACAAAATTCAAACAATCTGCACCAGACGTTACAAACGATCAAGGATACTGCCGTCAAACACAAACTCAATGCAACCGAACTGATGAACCAGCTCACTCAAAGGGAAGACACAGCACGTGACTTTGCGATGCACTATGCGCTCAACTGCGTGGCAATGGACGCACCGGACTGGACATTCCTTGCTGCAAGACTCTACCTGGACGAACTGTATGATCAGGCAGCAGCCAACCGGAATTATGATCCCATGCAAAAATACGGCAGCTTCCATAACCTGATTCAGACGCTGATACATAAAGACATTTACACAGAAGCTCTCAATACTTATTCAGAAAAGGAACTTGAAGAATTAGGCAGGGAAATTACGCCTGAGCGGGATCAGCTCTTTAACTATATCGGTCTGTTCCTGCTCGCCGACCGCTATCTCGCGCGTGACCATGACCGCAATCTTTACGAGCTGCCGCAGGAGCGCTTTATGATCATTGCGATGCTGCTGATGAAAAATGAAGCGGCTGAAAAGCGTCTCGAGCTTGTAAAAGAAGCCTACTGGGCAATGAGTAATTTATTCATGACCGTCGCGACACCGACCTTATCAAATGCCGGTAAAAAGACCGGACAGCTCGCATCATGCTTTATTGATACAGTGGAGGATTCGCTGGACGGGATTTACACAAATAACTGGGATATTGCGCGGCTAAGTAAAGACGGCGGCGGGATTGGCGTTTATTACGGAAAGGTAAGGGCGCTCGGGTCTGATATTAAAAAGTTTAAAGGAAATTCTTCAGGCGTGATTCCGTGGATCCGTTTGCTGAACAATACAGCAGTCAGTGTCGATCAGCTTGGTCAGAGACAAGGCGCTGTGGCAGTCTATCTGGATGTGTTTCATAAGGATATGATGAACGGCTTTCTTGATCTGAAAACAAATAACGGGGATGAAAGAAGAAAAGCGCATGATATTTTCACAGGCGTAACGATTCCGGATCTGTTTATGGAAAAACTTCAGGAGACAGATGAGACGGGTCGCAGTATTGGGGAATGGCATACGTTCTGCCCTCATGAAGTGAAAACGGTGATGGGATGGAAAGACGCACAGGGAAATCCACTTGGCTTAGAAGATTTTTATGATGAGTCGGACCGGACATATTTTACTGAGAAATACGAGGAGGCTGTGAACCATCCACTGCTACCGAGAAAGACATACCGCGCGATGGATATCATGGCGCGCATTATGGTCTCGCAGCTTGAAACGGGGACGCCTTATATGTTTTACCGTGATGAAGTGAACCGTCAGAATCCGAATAAAATTGCTGAAGGCCGGACGTCAATTTACTGCAGTAATCTGTGTACTGAAATTGCACAGAATATGTCTGCCACCACCATTACGAAAGAGTATGAGGATGAGAATGGAAACATTGTGATTGTGCGTAAGCCGGGTGATTTTGTTGTCTGCAATCTCTCCTCTATTAACCTTGCGCGCGCTGTAAAAGGTGATGTGCTGAAACGGCTGATTCCCATTCAGGTCAGAATGCTTGATAACGTTATTGATCTGAACAATATTACGGTGGGTCAGGCGCAGCGGACCAATAAGAAATACCGTGCGATCGGGCTTGGGACATTCGGATGGCATCACCTGCTCGCACTTGAAAACATTCATTGGGAATCTGATGAAGCTGTTGAGTATGCGGATAAATTATATGAAACGATTGCATTTGAAACGATCAAAGCATCAAGTGCACTTGCTGAGGAAAAGGGGACGTTCAGTCAGTTTGAAGGATCAGAATGGCAGAGCGGACGCTATTTTGAGAGAAAAGGATACCAGACTGAAGCGTGGCAGGCGCTGCAGCAGGAGGTCCGGGAAAAAGGAATCCGTAACGGCTGGCTGATGGCAGTTGCACCGAATTCATCCACTGCAAAAATCGGCGGGTCAACAGATGGGATAGATCCAATTTATGCTGTTGAATATGCTGAGGAAAAGAAGAACTTTAAGTTCAAAGTAACGGTGCCGGACCTTGATCATCATACTTACAGCTATTACAGAAAGAGCCGTCATGAGCTTGATCAGCTGTGGAGTATCAGGCAGAATGCCGCACGTCAAAAACATGTGGATCAGGGAATCAGCTTTAACTTTTACGTGAAGCATACGATTAAAGCAAAAGATCTATTGAATATGCATATGGAAGCCTGGAAAAACGGGCTGAAGACGACTTATTACGTCAGAAGTACATCACAGGCTGAGATTGAAGAATGCGAAGCGTGCCACAGCTAAGGAGGAAGAATGATGACACAGACACTGAAGAAAATGAAGCTATTAAATCCGGAGCATCCGAATAAATCAACGGGTATTATTAATGGGGAGAACTCAGGGTTATTAAACTGGAATGATATTGCGCATCCGCAGATGTATGATCTGTATCAGACGCTGCTCTCAAACTTCTGGAAAGCGCAGGAGATTAATATGCAGGACGATATCAAGCAGTGGGATCAGCTGAGTGAAAAAGAAAAGGATATTTTCCTGCGGATCAATACCCAGCTAGCTTCACTCGACAGTTTGCAGACACCGACGATGAATCAGGTTATGGATTATGTGACGGATTCAAGCTTTAAAGCGATTTTTGCAGTGATTTCGCAGCAGGAAGCCGTCCATAATGAATCGTATTCTTATATTTTGAGTTCACTTGTACCGCTGAGCGAACAGAATGATCGCTTTAACCAGGCGAAGTCAGATCCAATTGTGAGAAAGCGCAACGAATATATTTTAGAAGCATACGAGCAGTTCAGAGAGGAACCGACGCCTCAGAATCTATTCAAACTTGCGGTGAACTCTATCAATCTTGAAGGCATTTATTTCTATGCAGGGTTCGCATTCTTTTATCATCTCGCACGCAATCAGAAGATGCTGAAGACAAGTACGATGATCAGCTATATTCAGCGTGACGAGATGCAGCATGCTTATTTCATGTCACAGTTTATCAGAATTATTTTAGCGGAGAATCCTGAGCTGAATACCGCTGAAAATATTGACTATATCTATCAGTCGATTGGCAGAGCGGTCGAGCTTGAGAAGGAATGGTCACATGAGATTTTAGCTGAGATTGATGGTATTGACCTTGATGAATTTGAGCAATACGTTGAATATCTGGCGAACAAACGCCTCAGACAGCTTGGGCTTGAAAATTCATTTGAAGAAATTCAAAACCCGATGCCGTGGATTCAGGTTTTCAGTGATGAAATGATGAATGAGACAAAGTCGGATTTCTTTGAACAGAAGTCCAGAACGTATACAAAGGTGTCGTCATCAAACGGATTTGATGAGCTGTGAAGGCGCTGGTGGTGTACGCCAGCAGGACGGGCAATACTGAGCAGCTGGCAATGCTGATCAAAAGCGAGCTTGAGCAGGTTGTTTCAGATCTTGATTTTGTAAGGATTGAAGATTTTCATGAAGACCTGTTATCTGCTTATCAGGCGTGCGTGATTGTAACTTATACTTGGGGAAATGGAGATGTGCCTGAAGAGATGAATTCTCTTTATAAAGCAATTGAACAGCAGCCGTTGTCATCACTTGTCACCGGGATCGCAGGAACCGGTGATCAGTGCTACCCTTATTTCTGCGGTGCAGTCGATCAATTCCGGGATATGCTGTATGTGCATACAAAGCTTTCAGTCACGTTAAAAGTGGAGCTTTCCCCGCAGCAGTCAGACGCCGTGAAATGCAGAAAGTTCGCTGAAAAGATGATTGAAAAAGTAAATGAAGTGACAGCAGTCTGCTGATCATAAATGGCCGGACGATCATTAATCGTTCGGCCATTTGCTTGCATTGTCCTTAACCAGTCCGAATAATTTTTTTCTGCGCTCCGTTTCCTCTTTAAATGACCGCTCAAATTTATCTTGATCCAGAATTGGAATCCCCTTCTGAACGAGTATCTCAGGATCGGGAACAGGCGGCTCATCTGCTGCTGCACGGATATGTGTACCGTGTAAGGTTTTCAGATAATCATCAATCGCAGATCTGTTTTCCTTCAGCAGCAGGGTATTCGGCCAGTATTTTACCGGAATGCCCGAATAGATCATTGTAATGGCTTCATCCAGCGCAGCTACAGCAACGACGCCTTCTGTTTGTGCGTTCGTACTGTGATAGTGGTGAAGAATCGGATACGCTTTATGTTGTGCCGTTAATTTACTCAGCTCAGTTGAAAATGAATTCAGCAACAGGTCCAGGTTATGAAGATTTTGTCCATTCCATGCGGAGCTGACAATCTCCGTTCCGCTTTTACCGATCCCGCTGACACTCTGGGCAAAAGCTCTTTTCTGAGTAACCGCACTTAAAACAGATAATAGATAGGTGACAGCAAATGTAATAGAAAACATACCTGTACCAGTTGCGATGATCGTCATGACTTTCCAGTTATCGCCGTTTGGAACGATTTCCCCGTTTCCGAGTGTGAAAAAAACGTATCCCGTAAAATAAATATGATCCATAAAATCAGCAGGCAGCCCATATTGCGTATTAAACAGTGCACCATAATGGCTGGCAAAAATGAACGTCCACCCAGTCCAGAACAGAATGACCCAGACAATAATGGTCATTACTAAGATAAGTGGTCCTGCAAGACTCAGCACTTTGGAGTTTCCTCTGCTAATGTTCTTCATTAACCGCCAGATTCCATTTGATAATTGATTTGTGACAGGACCGGCACCACCTTCAATCCACAAGGTTGTCCAGATAAAATCGATCAGGGTAATCACTAATAGAATGATGCCGAGCCACATCGTCCATTCATTCAATGTCTGACCCTCCTTCATAAAATCTTATAGTGTGCTATTACCTTAATCTCTCATTTTAAACAGGAAATAGAAGTGACGCTGGCCCGGTTATGTTAAAGCGCTTTGAAACCGGGAAGGATATTCATACGTACAGAATATAAAGGATGGTGCATTACAATGGAATCAAGAGCTTATCTGGAAAGTGAATTAGATCGAATCAAAAAATGGGAAAAGGATCAGGGTGGCGGATGGTTTTGGGATAAACTGATGCGACTGCCTTTTAAAGTGCTGGACAGGCTGACGCCTAAGTTCATTCAGAAAAAAATCGGTGTGCTGCTCGATGAGATCGGGAGCTTTATTCAGACTGGCGGGCGCTACCTTGCCAGTGAAAAGAGAGTTTACCGGTTTTTTGAAAACACAACGGGACACCGTATTCAATCGAAAGACGATTTTCAATATGTACCGCTTGAGGATATGAAAAAAGCCTCGCAAAAGGTGGCTACCCGTATGAAAAATACTGCGACCGCACAGGGTGCAAGCACTGGTGTCGGCGGCATTTTCACACTGGCAATTGACATTCCGGCAATCCTGACGCTGTCATTAACCACGCTTCAGGAAATTGCCCTGATGCACGGCTATGACCCCGATGACAAACTGGAGCGTGTCTTTATTATTAAGTGCCTTCAGTTTTCAACAGCAGATGTCGTCGGGAAAGAAGCTATACTAAAAGAGCTGTCAAATTATCATTCAGGCGAAAAATCAAATGATGTGATCTCACAGATTCAGGGATGGCGCGAGGTGACGCTGACATTCACGGAACAGTTCGGTTTAAAAAAGCTGCTTCAGATCGTCCCGATTGCAGGCATTTTAATCGGCGCGCTGATTAACAGAACAATGATTGATGAGCTTGCAGAGACCGGCACGATGCTTTATCAGAAGAGGAAGATTATGGAGCGGCTGCAGGAAGCGGCGTAGGACGGTCGATCCCGTCTCGATCCCGTACTCGGCTAGCGGTTTTATGACGGCCGATTGATGAAATACAACGTTCGATCCGGAGAATACAGCACTTAACCCGGGTGTATCACTACCTCAATCAAAAAAACACAGCACTCAACCCAGGTGTATCGCGACCTCAATCGGAAAAACACATACTTCACCTGCAGGTTTGTGATCACTGCACCAGCACTCTTGATGCCTTAGAGAAACGAAAACGCCGTTTCTTAAAAGCATCAAGAGCGATGGTGCAATTTTTTTACCGTTATCACAACTATATATCCTCCAGCAGTCCTGCAGGATAAATCAGCCCATCTACCTTTTGCATTCCACTTCAAACTCTTTTACACTAAATCCATAACCAGATACTGGAGGCAAAGCGATGAAATCTGTGCACAGTGATATTCTGCAGTTCAGGGGAACACATTATGATTTTGGTGTCTTTCAGGGGGAGAAACTGAAAGATTCACTTACCGTTAAAAATAGAGAAAAGCAGTGGAAGGTAAGGATTCCGCGTTTTACTGTGAAGGAAGAGGAAGTAAAAGAGGCCATTACAAAAGTGACGCCAGGGATATGGGATGAGTTGATCGGACTGCGTGATGCGCTTGAATGGCCGATGGAGCGTGTGATGATGGAGTTCGGAGGGTACCGGACGGATTATAAGCGTTCCGGCTGCTCGATTTTAACCGGAGACAATTATCTGATCAGAAATTATGATTATATGCCGAAAACTTATGAAGGGCGCTACAGCTTTTTTCAGCCGACTGATACAGGCTACGCAATTGCAGGACCCACCCAGCGCATTACCGGACGTATGGATGGGATGAATGAGCATGGGCTGACCATGGGCTATAATTTTATGCATCGTAAAAAGCCTGGGGACGGGTTTATCTGCTGTATGATCGGCCGGCTGATTTTAGAGGCGTGTGCAAATGTCGATGAGGCGGTGGCGATGCTAAAAGAGATCCCGCACCGTCATTCATTCAGTTATACAGTCCATGATCGGAGCAACCGGACTTATGTCATTGAGACATCCCCGCGCGGTGTGGCTGTAAGAGAGTCAAATGTGTGTACGAACCATTTTGAAATCATGAAAGAAGAAAACAGAAATCATCTGGTAGATTCAATGAAGCGGCTGACTGCGATGAACAATCGCCGTGAAGAGTTGAAAACAGCATATGATGCATTCCGTTTGATGAATGATTCAGATAAAGGTGTATTTTCGGATCTGTACAGTCAGTGGGCCGGCACGATTCATACAGCGGGCTATCTGCCAACCGAAATGAAAACCTGGTTCGCGCTCGGCGGTGATCAGGAACCTGTGGAATTTGATTTTGCAAAATGGCTGGATGGGGAAGATATTTTGCTTGAGAAGATTACTGGAGAAGTAGATACGGATATTCCGTTTGTGCATATGGATGAAGGTGCTTACTGGAGCGCCGGGAAAAAGAAAGCTGTGAAATAAAGAGGATGAGAAGCCTGGTGGACAGGCTTCTCTTTTTGATTTTGACCAATGCAGTCAACATGGCTGATACGACGTTCAATCCGGTGAACATGACAGTCGGCGGGTGCAATACAAAACTCAACCCGGGTGTATCGCTACGTCATAAGCCGGAATAGCACCACCGCCTGGAAGAAACACAACATTGGAGCGCCACCACCCCCCGCATACATCCACTGTTCCTGTCCTCCTTCACTCAAGCGACTTCTCAAGCCCGGCCAGTCCCCATCTCAGTACATCCTCATCATTCGTATTTGCTGCGTAACGTACAAGAACCGTCATAATGAAAACAGCCTTAAACCGTGCCAGCTCCTCTGTGCGGGCATCAATATCGCCATATGCCTCAAAAAACTCTGCGCGTACTGCTTTTGACATACAGGCAAATCCAATTGACAGATCGGCTGCCGGATGCCCGATATGCGCATCTCCCCAGTCAATAATCCCAACGAGCCTGCCGTCACGCACAATCATGTTTTTCGGATGCAGATCGCCGTGCAGGGGTACCGTGCCGGCGGGGTTCTCCCATTCTTCAAGCTGCTCAATATATTGTTTTAACTTTTCATATAATGGTTCAGGTATCACTGAAGCTGATTCTTTAGCAATCTCGTAAAAATGCTTTTTCCGGAGTTTTGAAGATAGCCGGTGCAGGTGATCAGGGTCTGCGTCTACCTGATCAACAGGCAGTGCATGTAAGTTTTTCAGAAAAGCACCAAGCTCTTCGGCATGCTGATGCAGAAGGTCCGTATCGGTTTTTTCAGTTAAGACCCGTCCTTTGATGTTTGAAAATCCGACATAAGGATAATCTTCACTTTCTGACTCCTTATAAAAAACCGGCCTCGGATATTCAAAGCCTCCATTAAATCTTAACTTCACAAGACTTCTGAGCATCCGGTTTTCAAACTGCATCGCTTCATAGCCAAGCTGCCGGCGTGGAAATCTGAACACAAATTCCCCGTTCACCTCATACACCGTATGATCAAAACCGGAACCGCAGGGTCTCACCTGTACCGGTTGCAAATGTGGAAATGCACGTTCTATCTTCTCTTTTGCTTTCTCCTGTGACACTGGATGTGTCGCTTCCCATGGATTCAAATCGATCACTCGTTTCATTCGCTGATTGTATAAATTTCATCATACAACTTTCCAGCAGGAATCTGAAGGAGATAACAATTATTTCTAAAGTAACGTGTACTTGATTCTGCTGAAGGGAATAACAATCATTAACATTACATATGAAGGGGAGAAAATGATGAGCGTAACTCAAACTAAAAATATTCAGCAGATGTTTCAGGAGATTCGTGCGTATAGTGAAAAACTCGTTGCTGGAATGGAGATTGAAGATTTTATTCTGCAGGCAGACAACTTTGTCAGCCCGACAAAATGGCATCTGGCTCATACCACATGGTTTTTTGAAAAGTTTATCCTGACAGAGTTCATAGAGGGATATGAACCTTTTAATGAACAATTTTTCTATTTGTTTAATTCATATTATGAGACGGTGGGAGAGTTTCATCCACAGTCAAAACGCGGGCTGATTTCCCGTCCGACTGTTAAAGAAACACTTGCCTACCGGAAGCATGTGAATGAGCAGGTGAACAAGCTGCTTGATACCACTGAAATGACTGATCATTTATATGATTTGATCGAAATGGGTCTGCAGCATGAACAGCAGCATCAGGAGCTGATTCTGATGGATATTAAATATAATCTGTCATTTAATCCGCTGTATCCTGCATTGTTTGAGCAAAAAGCACCCGTCGGCGGAAAGGCACCTGAACTGACATTCACTCCTTTTGAAAAAGGGATGACAAGAATCGGTACGGATGCAGATGAATTTGCTTTTGATAATGAAACACCGTGTCATGATGCTTATCTGAACGGTTGTCAGATTGCAAACCGTCCTGTGACGAATCGTGAATATCTTGCATTTATTGAAGACGGAGGTTATGAAAGGGCTGAGCTCTGGTTATCGGATGGCTGGCAGCTGGTGAAAAAAGAAAAGTGGTATGCTCCGCTTTACTGGGTGAACAAAGATGATCAATGGTCGTATTTTACTCTAAGTGGTCTGCAGGCAATTGACTGGGAAGCGCCTGTGACGCATGTCAGCTATTATGAAGCTGATGCTTACGCAAGGTGGGCAGGAAAGCGTCTGCCGACTGAACAGGAATGGGAGCATGCGATGAAGGGGGAAGAGGTCAGAGGAAACTTTATGGATGATGACCGCTATCAGCCGGATGCTGCTTACAGCGGCTCAAAGTTTGAAAAAGTGTTTGGTGATGTATGGGAATGGACGCAAAGTCCCTATACACCTTACCCGCGCAGTAAGCCGCTTGATGGCGCACTTGGTGAGTACAATGCTAAGTTTATGTCCAACCAGATCGTCCTGAAAGGCGGATCATGCGTGACGCCTCTCTAGCATATCAGGCTGACGTACCGTAATTTCTTTTATCCGCATATGAGGTGGCAGTTCAGCGGGATCAGACTGGCAGATGATCCGGTGGAATCTTAATCCTTAAACATCCTGCCGAACCTTTTGGCGGGGTGTTTAGCCTTTTGTCCTAACACGTATATCTTTCGGTGTGATGATGCCCTGTTATTGTGATAGTACAGAATTTGAATAGTACAGATAAAATATTTTACGGAGCTTATAAAATAATAATGGATACGATTACAACAGAAAAATGTGTAGTCTGTATTAGTGTGAAACAGTTACTGTAACACAAAAATATTTTTGCGTTATAGGAGTGACTGTGATACTCTTTAACTGACAATTTCATTAATTTATTTACTGGGGGAGCCGAGTGGCTGAGACAGTCTTTAGCTGAACCCTTTGTACCTGATCTGGATGATGCCAGCGGAGGGAAGTATGCTTACATAGTTACGCGCATAAGCCGCTTCCTTTAAAAGGCAGTGGTGTTTTTTTATGTAAAAGAAGAAAGGAGGCAGACGATGAGTGAAACATGGTATTTTCTTGATTCCGGTCATGGCACACCGTCATTTAATATGGCGATGGATGAAGTGCTGATGAATTGGCACAGTGACGGAAAGATCCCGCCGGTACTGAGATTTTACGGATGGAAGCCCGCAGGTATATCAGTCGGCTTTTTCCAAAAGGTCGGTGGCAGTATAGACCTTGAGAACGCGAAGAAGTACGGCGTTGAGCTTGTACGCAGGCAGACCGGTGGCAGAGCAGTTCTGCACGATGATGAGCTGACGTATAGCGTGCTTGTATCTGAAGATCATCCCGCAATGCCAAAGTCGATTAAGGAAGCTTATCTTGTCTTATCAAAAGGCATTCTTGAGGGATACCGTGCGCTTGGTATTCCGGCTGAGTTTTCGATTCCAGAGGAGAAACAGAAGCAGGCCGGTTCAGCCGTCTGCTTTGAGGAACCATCGTGGTATGAACTGATGGTTGATGGCAAGAAGGCAGCCGGCAGTGCGCAGACGCGTAAAAAAGGTGTAATTCTTCAGCACGGTTCGATCCCGATCTCTATGGATATCGAAAAGTTATTTGACTTATTTATTTATCCAAATGAAAAAGTAAAAGAGCGTGCACGCCGCGCATTTACAAATAGAGCCGTCGCGATTAATGATGTGCTTGAGCGTCCTGTTACATTTGAAGAAGTGAATCATGCATTTAAAGAAGGGTTCATGAAAGGGCTTGAGATTGACCTGGAACCTTTTACACCGCCAGAAGAGATGTTAAGAGAAGCAGCAGAGCTTGAGAAGAAGTATCGGAGTGAAGAATGGAGTTATAAGCGGGAAGGGAGACAAAAAGTATGACAAATGCAAAAGAACATGTACGTAAACCGGAATGGTTAAAGGTAAAGCTGAATACGAATGATTCCTATAAGAAGCTTAAGAAAATGATGCGTGAGAAAAAGCTGAACACAGTATGTGAAGAGGCGAAATGCCCGAATATTCACGAGTGCTGGAGTGAACGGAAAACAGCAACATTCATGATCCTTGGGGACACCTGTACACGCGCATGCCGCTTCTGTGCTGTCAAAACCGGTCTGCCGAATGAACTTGACTGGGGCGAGCCGGAGCGGGTAGCAGAGTCTACTGAAATGATGGGCCTAAAGCACGTTGTTGTCACAGCGGTTGCACGTGATGACCTGAATGATGGTGGCGCAGCTGTATTTGCTGAGACTGTCCGTGCGATCCATCGCCGTCTGCCAAGCTGTACAGTGGAAGTATTACCATCAGATATGAAAGGTGATTATGAAAGTCTTCATACGCTGATGGACGCCGAGCCGGATATTTTTAACCACAATATCGAAACAGTCCGCCGCCTGACAAAGAGAGTGCGCGCGCGTGCCACGTATGATCGTTCACTGGAACTGCTTGCACGTGTAAAGGAAATTGCGCCGAACATCCCAACGAAATCAAGTATCATGGTTGGTCTTGGTGAGACAAAGGAAGAGCTGATTGAAGCAATGGATGATCTGCGTGCACACAATGTGGATATCCTGACACTTGGTCAGTATCTGCAGCCGACGAAAAAGCATCTGGATGTTGTGCGTTATTATCACCCTGATGAATTTGCAGAGCTGAAGGAAATCGCGCTTTCAAAAGGCTTCAAGCACTGTGAAGCAGGGCCAATGGTGCGTTCTTCATATCATGCGGATGAGCAGGTAAGTGAAACATCAGCACAGCGCCGGATTAAGTATCTAAAGGGCGTTGAAGCAGATGGCAGAACAGTAGACAACCTGCAGTAATAACTGAATACAGCTTGACCCACTGGGGGAGCCGGTTAAACCGGCTGAGACGGACTGTTGTCCGGACCCTTTGAACCTGATCTGGATCATACCAGCGTAGGGAAGTGGACGTATATGTGAACCTTGTTATATACGCCGCTTTCCAATATTGGGAAGCGGTGTTTTTTATTTGGTTTTGTTAAAGCTGGCTGATGATTGCAGCTCCAGGGGGACTTCACGACCGGGCGGTGAGTCCGCAGGCTTCGCCATGGCCTCACCTGTCCCTTCCTGCCATAGGAGTCGCTCCCTGCAGCGAGAATCACCAGCTGTGCAAGTTCAATAATGGTTTTAATAATACTTATTTAGTAACTGGCTTGGCAGATTTATTAAATGAAGGAGGAATCATTATGACTTTTTGTTCAGAAGTAAGAGAGGAATGCAGTGGGCTTTGGGAGGCAAGCTTTACGCATCCTTTTGTAAAAGGGATTGCAGACGGGACACTGCCGCTTGATGTATTTAAGTTCTATGTGATGCAGGATGCGTATTATTTAACCCATTTTGCGAAGGTGCAGGCAATTGGGGCTGTGAAAGCGGAAGATCTGAAGACAACAAAAAGCTTTGCACACCACTCAGAGCAGACCTGTGCAGCAGAGCTTGCGCTACATGAATCCTTTATGGAGCTGCTTGGCGTAACAGAAGAAGACTGGGCGTCATTCGAACCATCTCCGACTGCCTATGCCTATGTGTCACATATGTACCGGGCAGCTGATGGAAATCTGGCAGATATACTTGCCGCGATCCTGCCGTGCTACTGGCTTTACTATGAGATTGGCGAACAGCTGAAGAATAAGAAGCCGGATCATCCAATCTATCAGAAATGGATTGAGACTTACGGGTCTGAATGGTTTGGTGAACTCGTGAATGAGCAGATCAACCGAATGAATGAACTCGCAGTGGGGCTTTCTGAAAAAAGAATCGGAGAGTTAAAGATGCATTTCAGAAGAAGCAGCTATTACGAATGGAATTTCTGGGAACAGGCTTGGACGATGGAGTTTTGGACAATTCAACCAAAGGAGCGTGTGACACATGATTAATCAGCTAAGAGAAAAGAATCCGCTGGTCCATTGCATCACGAACTATGTTGTCGCTAATTTTCAGGCTAATGGCATGCTGGCACTTGGTGCATCGCCGGTGATGGGGGATGAAGAGAAAGAGGTTGAAGAGCTGGCATCGGTTGCTGATGCGCTGTCACTCAATATCGGTACGCTTCATCAGCGTTCAGTTAACAGTATGATACTGGCCGGCAGGGCTGCAAATAAAAAAGGGATTCCTGTCGTGCTCGATCCGGTTGGCGCAGGGGCAACCTCATACCGGTTATCAGTGATAGATGAGATTTTAATCGAAGTGAAGATTACGGCGCTCAGATGTAATGCGGGAGAACTGGCAACGATCATGAGAAAAGACTGGTCTGCTAAAGGTGTGGATGCAGGGGAAGGCGAGGGGGATCTAACTGAACTGGCTGTGGAGGCTGCAAAAAAATACGGCTTCATTGTTGCTGTAACAGGCCCTGTGGATATTGTGACTGACGGGCAAATCGTACATGAGATTCATGCAGGACACGCCATCATGTCGTCAGTTACGGGTATGGGATGCTTACTCTCAAGCGTTACAGCAGCTTTTCTGACTGTTGATCAGTCAACAGACGCTGTTGCGGAAGCTGTTCAGTATTACGGGGAAGCGGGTGAAAAGGCTGCCAGGATTTCTGACAGCCCGGGCAGTTTCAAAACAGCATTTATTGATGCAATGTTTTCACTCAATGAAAGCAGGCTTCAAAAAGGAGGCAGACGATGAAACAGGTACTGACGATTGCCGGATCAGATTCCGGAGGCGGAGCGGGCATTCAGGCGGATATTAAAACTTTTCAGGAGCTTGATGTATTCGGGACCTCTGTCATCACAGCAGTCACCGCTCAAAATACACGCGGTGTAATAGATGTTGCACCGGTGCCAATTGAAAATATTGAAAAGCAGCTGCAGGCTGTCGGTGATGATTTTGATATTGCAGCTGTCAAAACCGGTATGCTGTTTGATGCTGTAACGATCCGGACAGTGGCGGATTCGATTAAGCATTACAACTGGCAGCGCCTTGTTGTAGACCCTGTCATGATTGCCAAAGGAGGGGCGAGTCTGCTGAAGGAGGAAGCAAAAGACTCACTGATTAAACATCTTCTGCCGCTTGCCACGCTGGTCACACCTAATATTCCTGAAGCTGAGGCATTAAGCGGCATTCAGATTTACAATGAACAAACAAGACGGATGGCTGCTGAACAAATTCTTAAGAGCGGTGCGCAGGGTGTTCTCATAAAAGGCGGACATGGTGCAGACCCGGACTTTACAGAAGACTTTTATCTTGATCAGCATGGAGGCTCACTTGTGCTGAGATCCTCACGCATTCAGACAAAGCATACGCACGGCACCGGCTGTACATTTTCAGCAGCGCTTGCAGCAGAATTTGCAAAAGGAAAATCCATAGAAGAGGCGTTTCTGACTGCGAAGCAATTCATTCAAAGTGCAATTGAACATTCATTAAATATAGGTGCCGGTCATGGGCCGACAAACCACAGCGCTTATCGTCATTATGCGCAAAAGGAGATGATCAGATATGTTCACTAGGCCTGCTGTTTATTTTATTTTTGGTACTGCAAATACCGGGCAGAAGGATCCGTTTCAGCTGCTTGAAGAAGCGCTGAAAGGAGGGGTCAGTCACTTTCAATTAAGAGAAAAAGGACTTGGCGCACTCACCGGTCAGGCATTAAAGGAATTTGCACTTCAGTGTCAGATCCTTTGCCACTCATATAATGTCCCCTTTATCGTAAATGATGACGTTGACCTTGCCTGTGACATCGGGGCAGATGGCATTCATATTGGTCAGGAGGATACTGCTGCGTCAGCTGTAAAAGCAAGGATTGGGGATAAGATGATCCTTGGTGTTTCAGTACATTCACTTGAAGAAGCTGAACGTGCAATATCAGATGGTGCTGATTATCTTGGAATGGGGCCGGTGTATGGCACGAAAAGTAAGTCAGATGCAAAAGATCCATCAGGTGTTGCTAAGATCATCCTTGTGAAAGCCGGCTTTCCAAAAACACCGGTGATTGCCATCGGCGGGATCACTGCATCTAATGCAGGTCCTGTCTGGAAAGCGGGAGCTGAAGGGATAGCAGTCATATCTGCTGTTACTGAGGCAGAAAATGTTCAGGAGGAAGTCAAGCGTCTGACGGCTTCTTATGAGGGGGAATATGTATGAGTACAAGGAAGCTTGTCGTGATGGCTATGTTTGTCGCCATTGCAGTCGCAGGCTCGGCATTTGTATCGTTTCCGGCAGGCGTTGCAAGAGCTTATCCGGTACAGCACGGCATCAACGTCATTGCAGCTGTACTGTTTGGTCCGGGCCTTGCAATTGTTATTGCTTTTATGACTGGTCTGGTTCGCATATTAACCGGCACGGGGTCACTTCTTGCATTTCCGGGAGGCATGATCGGTGCAGCACTTGCAGGTCTGTTTTACTTGTGGAGCGGACGGGTCTGGATGGCTGCAGCTGGTGAAATCATTGGGACAGGACTCATTGCATCACTTGTGGCAGTACCATATGCAGCCATCCTGATGGGAACTGAGGCAGGTGCGTTCTTTTTCATGCCGGCATTTCTGGTGTCGAGTATCAGCGGAGCGGTAATTGGATTCGTAATGTCTGAGAGATTAAAAAATATGTCGGCACTTCTTCAAATTTAAAAGGTAGATTATAAATGCATCTTTCCTTGATATGACTGGGATTGAGGGTTTTTGTCGTTTTTTTTATAAAGAATTTGTCAATTTTCCCTTTTCAAATATACCTAATGAGCGTATTATAATTAGTAAAAAAAGGAACGTAATTATGCGCTACTCAGACACTTTAGCAATTGAAAACATCATCAGTGCTGTCGACCATCATTTAGCCGTTGCATTTATTGATCTTAATGGCCGTTTTGAATATGTAAATGATAACTTTTGCAAGGCTACTCAGTATACAGAGGAAGAGTTAATGAATGGTCACTTTTCCATGGTGCTTCATGAAAATCATGATATTGAGCAATTGACTAAAGCACTGAAGCAGATCAGAAAAGGTCAGCTTTGGCAGGGGGAAATGTTGAACAAAAAGAAGGATGGATCCCCTTTATGGGTGAATTCCACCATTGTGCCAATGCTGGACGGGGAAGGAAGACCTTTCCGTTATTTTACGTATAAAACAGATATTACAGAAAAGATAGAAATGAAAGAAAAGCTGAGTGCGACTGAACAAAAGCTCAAGCTGTCAGTCAGTGAAGCGAACTACCTGAAGCACGTGCTTGACCAGTCCTCCATGGTGACCATCATTGACCGCAATCGGACCATCCTGTATGTAAATGACCGGTTTGCGGAGCTGATGAAGCGAAAACCGCTCGACATTATTGGAAAGCCGCTGGACGATTTAAATGCCAGGTGTCATCCGGATTCCTTTTACGATGAGATGTGGGAAACGGTTTACCGCGGGGAGATCTGGTCAGGAGACGTTCAGACGAGAACAAAAGACGGTGAATTGAGATGGACAAGTACACGTATTTTTCCGATGATGAATGAAGGCGATGAGCCTGCCCGGTTTATTTTTGTCAGTCAGGATATTACACATGCGAAAGAATCAGAACAGCTTATCCTCCGTTCTGAGAAGCTGTCTGTATTAGGAGAACTGGCTGCAGGTATCGCCCATGAAATCAGAAATCCGCTCACCTCTTTAAAAGGGTTCACCGCCTTACTTGAAGAAGGGGAAACTGCGCCTGAAAAGAAAGCATATTTATCCGTATTAAAATCAGAAATTGACCGGATAGAGTATACGGTCAATGAATTAATGATGCTTGCAAAGCCTCAGAAGTCTGAAATGAAATCGGTGAAGATTGAAGAGCTCGTCCGGAGTGTCTGCGGCTTCCTGCGACCGGAGCTTACGATGAAAAATATTGAGCTCAGCTGTGATGGTAAAAATCCGTCTGCTGAGGTGCTGTGTGAGCCGAATCAGATTAAGCAGGTTGTAATGAATGTGCTGAAGAATGCTATTGAAGCAATGAATCAGGGCGGCCGTATTCATGTCTCATACCTTTACCAGGACAAGAAGATGTCCATTGTGGTTAAGGATGATGGTGAGGGGATGAGTGAAGAGGTCCTGAAAAAGATTGATACACCTTTTTTCACGACCAAACAGACAGGAAACGGGCTTGGGATTCCGATGTGTCAGAATATCATGAAGCTCCATCATGGAGAGATGAGAATATCAAGTATACCGGGTGCAGGGACAACCGTTGAACTTGTATTACCATACTGAAAAAACGTTCAGTCACATAGAAATGGCTGAACGTTTTTATGTGGTCTGATCAGTAAAGCTGATCGTCTGTTTGAAAAGCCGTTCCAGGTCAGTCAGATCCGTCACCGCCCTGATCATGGCATTGATATATTCAGTCCGGTCCAGCTGATCATACTGCCATTCAATCCCTTTTGACCAGGCATATTCATGAAGGAAGGAGCGGATTGTCCGTCCGTTACCTTCACGGAAAGGGTGCAGCATATTCAGCTCTGATTTGAAATAAGCAAGCCTTTCAGCCGCATGTTCAAGCGAGGTCCAGTCTTTCTCAGCCGCAAGTGCTTCAAAAATCCGGGCTGCATAACTGTCCAGAAACTGGGCCTGGCAAAACCGGGTGTTACCTTTCATCAATTGTACAGTCCGGAATTGGCCGGCAAACGGATAAATATCCTGAAAAAAGTGGCGGTGCAAATCTTTAAAGCTTTGAATATCAAATGAGGAAACCTTATATTGCTTTCTCACAAACTCCGCGGCACGCAGGGAAAAAGTGACTGCTTCCGCCTCCATCAGTGCTTCTTCATCTGTAACCCCAAGCAGATTGTACTTCAGCAGAAAATCATCATTTTCACTGCTGATGTACTTATCCACGTGACAGCAGGTCCTTAATCACTGAAGGTGTGATCGGCTTATCTGCATTAATTGTTTCAAGTACTTTCTCCTGTAATCCTTCAGTCAGGGACAGGTTTTCCAAATGCAGATTCTTCATAATTCTCTTAAACTCCGGTGATTCGATTTTGACATCTTTCATTCAGCGATTTCCCCACCTTTTCATGAGTTCTTATGTTTTTATTATACCATGAAAAGCTTATCAATAAGCGATTTCATTAGCTCAGGCGACTTAAAATCCGGTGAATGATAATCAGTGTAATAAAGGTTCCAACAACACCGGTCATCATGCCTGCAAGCTGTGCTGTATCAGCTGCGTAACCGCCTGATAACAATGCGTTTTCAGTGAGCTGATAGACAAACAAACCGAGCAGGACAGACGCAATCAGATTGGCAATACTCACCGTTACTTTATACGAGAGCGGCCGTGCATCAAAAGCACCCATCTGCTCTTTTAGATGAGCCTGGGCTTCATCCAGGGAAAGGTATTCCCCGACCATTTCTTCCTCACTGTAATAATGACTGTTTTGTGATTTTGAACTGAAGAATACGTAGTAGGTACCGTTTTCTTTCCGGATATCATATTTATGGATTCCGAGTACACCTTTTTTGGCGACTCTTTTTGTTCTTGTTCGTATATGCTCCATCATAGACCTCAAATCCTTACATTATTCTTTTCTCTATTTATCGTACCACAAATCAAAAAATCTCTGATACCCGGCTGTTGGATGCTTATAAAAATATGATTACGATATTGTAATTTTAAAGATGATCGGCTAATATTTAGAAATGCCTTACAATATCATACATATACAGGGGGAAGAACGTTGAATCATCAGGGGATTAAGTCAGAAAGAGAAACAGTTTACTTTGTACTGTCAGCCATATTCAGTGTGCTGATCTATATTATGGCTGCTGTTTCGATCATTGGAATCGGGATTGCGCTTGCTGTCCTTGCAGTCGTTCTTTTTACAAATGCACTTATGCTCGGCTCAATCCGTGGTAACGGGGTAAGAGTCAGTGAAAAACAGTTTTCAGATGTTTATGAGCGGACTGTTGTTTTATCGAAGGAAATGGGGTTGAAGAAAGTACCTGATTTCTTTGTCATTCAGTCTGAAGGGGCTTTGAATGCTTTTGCCACAAGATTTTTCGGGCGTAATATGATTGTCGTGTATTCAGAAGTATTTGAATTGGCAAGACAGAACGGCCAGGAAGAGCTGGACTTTATCATTGCGCATGAACTTGCACATATTAAACGTAATCACGTATGGAAAAATATTCTGGTGCTGCCTGCACAGTTTATCCCATTTTTATCTCAGGCTTACAGCCGCTCATGTGAATATACATGTGACAGGCATGCTGCATATCAGGTTGGTAACGCTGATGCCGCTAAGCGTGCACTGACGCTGCTGGGTGTCGGTAAAGTGATGTACCGTGAAGTGAATGAAGATGCGTATCTTGAGCAGATCCATTCAGAATCTAATGGGGCAGTATGGCTGAGCGAAGTACTCTCGACACATCCGCTGCTGCCAAAAAGAATTCTTTCAGTGGAACGCTTTATGAATCCATCAACACCTTATACTTACAGTCAGCAGCCGGGCCGGATTGTGGTGGGAGCAGGATTGCTGTTCGGAGGGCTGGCAGGCGCTTATATCGCAGTGATCGTCTCTATGACACTTGCCGGCGTTGTTTTTGCTTCAATCCTGCCGGATGATTTGAGCGCTGCAGATGATGCGTTTTATGAGGATACTTACGAAACAGATTTTGAAACCACACCATTAATGGATGCTGTCAATATGGGCGATGTTGACGAGGTATTGACATTAATTGATAATGGGGCCGATCTTGAAGCGACGGATTATGAAGGCTCAACTGCGCTGATGTATGCTATTTACAACAGTAACCCGGAAATGCTTGAAATATTGCTTGAGGCAGGAGCTGATCCGAATACACAGGATGATTATTCAACACCATTAATTATTGCAATCAATCTTGATGACAGGGAATCGGCTGCATTACTTGTGGAATATGGTGCAGATCCATTCATGGCAGATGCGGATGGTGACACCCCTGTTGATTATATCAGTACAGAAATGGGCGAAGATTTTTATACCTGGATTGAAGAATAAGGAAGAGGCTGGCACAAAAATGTGTCAGCTTTTTTTATTGTCCGGTTGTGTTTCCTGAAGCCGTGTCTTAAAGTATCATGCATCATCTTGAGGGTAAATATTAAATTTACATCCCTGAAAAAGATCAGTATGATAAAATGAATGAGTATTCATTACATTCAGACAAAGGGGATATGAGGATGTCAGAAGTATGGTCAAGAATGACAACAGCAATGAACGCCAATCCGGAACCGATACGGAATGAAAATGTGCGTTATGAGTTTCAGTTGAAAGAAGGAGAAGCAAAGCAGCTTGTTCTTCAGAATGGGGAAGCGTCAATTGAAGAAGCCGGCACAGCTGAGCCGAATTGTACATTGAAGCTGAGTGAAAAAGATCTGGTGAAAATGATCGAAGGAGATTTGAGCGCATCAGGTGCATTTATGTTTGGAAAACTGAAAGTGGAAGGCAAGATGGGGTACGCTTTGAAGCTTGAGTCATTGCTGAGTGAGTATACCTTTTAAGATGTTCTAAATGTGAAACAGGTTCGCTGCGCGGAGGACTTTCCGCAGCCGGCGGTGAGGCCCCTTCACACATTACAGGGGCTCACCTGTTCTTTTCCGCCTGCTGTTTTTTAGAATACCTCTACACAACCTCAAGACCAATCACCTGTTCAAAGGAGATGGTCTTTTTCATATGGTCTGAAGTTGTCATAAGTAAATAGCGCTGCTGGTAGTTAATTAATGTAATGATTCCTTTTACACTGTCACGTCTGTTGTGCTCAAAGATTTTCAGGTCAACCTTCTGTTGGAACTCAAGCGCTTCCTGAATACCAAGAAAAATCATGTCAAACATCTGTTCATCCAGTTCAGGTTTCGTTTCCTGTTCCATTTCTTCGTAAAAGTCTTTCAGCATTTTTACGTGTTCAGGCAGCATCATTGAAGTCCACTTAATTGTGCCGCGATCCTTATTCATTATATTCACGCCCCTTTTTTATCATTATAGGAACGTTTGTTCTGTTTTGTAAATAGGTAAGTGATGGATTTTAGAAGTTTGTTCAGAATGGGGAAGGGATAATCGTGATTCTGAGGTCTTGAAATCGTTCCGCTTCGCTTCAGGCGGAGGCTTTCCGCGGCCGGGCGGTGAGCCCCTTCCATGCTTCGCATTACAGGGTCTCACCTGTCCCTTTCCGCCGCAGGAGTCCCCGCCTTCCGCTCCGCTGCACTTAGATTTACTTTGAAAGAAAAGTGATTACATCTCTTCTTACTTATTTTAACCTCTCACTTGAAAACCACTACTTTAAAAAAGTCTTTATAGTCCTCCAGGTGAAAGTCTGCCGGTTTGTTGTTTTGAAAGAGGCAGGTGTATAGGCCGAGCTGTCTGGCCGGGATGATGTCGAGTTCACGGTCGCCTACTGCAAGGTCAATGCGGTGTTTGTCGTGCAGGTATTTGTAGGACGCAGGGTCGGGCTTGCGCGGGAAGCCGTCATCAGCGGTTACAATTTCAGAAAAGTACTTTGTGAATCCGTAGAAATCGAGTACTTTATAGGCACCTGTACGATCTTTATGCGTCATGATCACGTTGCGGCCAGCCTTTTTCAGGATATCTTCAACATGATCAAAAGGCGGCATTTCTTCAGGGCTGATGCTGCTGATCAAATGGTTATATTCTTCAATTTGTGATTCTGACAGACGGAAAAAGCTGATGGCATGTGTTGCAGAAATTTTCAGCTCTTTATAGCAGTCTGCTTCGGATACTTTACCGCCCAGCACCTGACTCATTCGTTTTGCATAAGCAGGGTAGGTGTTAAAGAGGGTGCCATCGTAATCCCAAAGTATATTCATATGACACTTCCTTTCTATTCATGAATACTCTCCACCATAAATATTATCATAGTGTAACAAGTGAATCCTTTTTCATAATTTTGTTTAAAATAAGAAGGACTTAAGTCTCTATTTGTCGAATCGCTATTTATGGAGGTGCATATCAATATATGAAGGAACAAATTTTCCTGTTGTCCATTGCCACGCTATTTTTCCTGTCTGGATGTGCCCCGGAAGAAAGTGCAGTAGCTGATATTCAAATGAAGAGTAATGAAGAGCTGTCTGTCATGACGGATTCGTTTACACGTGAAGATTTTTACAATACGCTGAGCCATGTGATGGAGGAAGCAGATCGTTTTGAAGCTGAGGGTGATCTTAAAAAGTGGATCATCAGAACAATTTCTGAGGAAGCGCTGTATTATGCGGATGACCTGACAGAAGAAGAAATCATAGAAATTTCCAAAGCGCGTCTTACAGAAGACCAGGTCTGGAAAGAAATCGCTGAGACGAAATACGGTGTTACAGTGAGTGAGGAAGAGTTGAATGAGTACATTGATAATGTCACGCAGTCATTTGAATCACCGCTCCAGCAGGCTTATGCTGATATTCTCGGATTAACGGTTGAACAGCTGAACCATGGATTTGATATGGATGTATATGAAAAAAATCTGTTATGGGAAAAGCTCAGGCCCAAACTTGAAAAAGCATATGGCACCACTGACAATAATAAGCTTGTTGAAAAGTATAATGAGGAAGTAAGTGAAGGGAGCAGGTAATCATCTCTTATATCTGGATTGACATATTCATAAAAGCCGGGTTGTTAGCGGGCCTGATCATCCTGTTGTATATGATTTTCAGAAAAGACAACAGGAAGCTGCTGATGACTGTACTGATTTACTTTACAGTGTTATCGCTTGTGTTTTTAATCGGATTATTTCAAATCAGCCATCATTATCAACTTTTTGATGCACCGGTTGATGGCGGATTTTCTGCGAAGTTTAACTGGGTTGCAACTTTTGCGTATCTTTATATCATCCCACTCATTATCCTGTTTTCAAATAAAGGATTCAGAAGGGCGAACGACAGGTTTTATTCCAGCGTTTCGCGTATCATGGTGAAAGTGCTGCTCGTCGCAGCGTTCATCGCAGGTGGTTACATAGCTATGTTCGGATTTGTCCTTACATATTACGGATTTGCGCCATAAAACTGTCTCTGCGTTCATGCAAAGACAGTTTTTTTAGAGTCCAAACGAGGTGTATCCTGCCACAAAAAACACAAAAGTGGAAACTGCAATTGAAATGGCACCGTAAAAAGTTTTGTTCTCTTTCAGCCTTTCAATCCCGGTAATTAATAACAGCAGGGCAAGCGGAAACATATAGAAAGGGACGACAGACCGGTCGCCTGTGAACAGGCTGTAGCCCGCAACGATGATAACAATTCCGCTTAACACACTAGTAATGATCGTACGCAACTGGAGATCCTCCTTTATACGTTGATAATTGATATACGTCAAAAACGCTGTTCAGGTTTCACCAGTTTTTTGAAACGCTTCCGCTTCAGATTCGTATACATTAAAAACGAATGGAAAAAGAGGTGCTGATGATGAGAAGGTGGCGGGAAAGAAAGGCAGTCAAATCGAAAAAACGTAAAGCTGAAGGAAAATACAGTTTTTGGGATGGACTGACAGATGTTCTGATATGGGTTCCGGAGTTAATCATTCTGCCA
Source organism: Jeotgalibacillus haloalkalitolerans (assembly GCF_034427455.1). Taxonomy (NCBI): domain Bacteria; kingdom Bacillati; phylum Bacillota; class Bacilli; order Caryophanales; family Caryophanaceae; genus Jeotgalibacillus; species Jeotgalibacillus haloalkalitolerans. The sequence continues at coordinate 268,867 of NZ_JAXQNN010000003.1, forward strand.
TTTCGTCTGGTATACCTGCTGGTCAGGCTATTCGGAAGAGTATTCAGGGATGGATTTGATTCGATTTAATTGTCAGGTGTGATTTGAAATGAAATGGTTTGAAAAGCTGTATACATTTTTTATTTTAGGTGCTGTGGGTATTGGACTGGTCTTCAGTCAGCTGAACGGAGCCGGTTTGCTTGCAGAAGTGCTGATTCTGCCACTGCTTGCTTTCATGATCTATCTGACGTTTTTACAGATTCCTTCAAAAGAGATAAAAGCGTCCTTTCGGAATAAAACATTCAGCACCAGCGCTGTGCTGATTAATTTTTTATGGACACCTTTTTTTGCCTGGGTGCTGACGCTGGTGTTTTTCCCTGATCAGCCTGCTCTTGCCATTGGCCTGATTATGCTGCTTGTGACGCCGTGCACGGATTGGTACTTAATCTTTACGGGTGTTGCTAAAGGGAACACAGCACTGTCAGCAGCGATTCTGCCGCTTAATCTGATCCTGCAGATTATCCTGCTTCCGGTTTATTTATTCATCTTTTTTGGAGCAGGTGAAACGGTGGAAACCGCTTATCTGGTAGAAGGTGTCATATGGGTATTATTCGTCCCGCTGATGTTAGCCGCACTGACTAAAGCATTGTTAAAAGGAAAGCGTCTGCCTGCATCTGATCTGCTGCAAAATCTTCCTGCTGTCTTTTTAGTATTGGCAATCGTTGCAATGTTTGCGGCACAGGGGAATATGATCCTTGAAAACGCAGGGATATTCCTGCAGATCCTGCCACCACTCGCCATCTTTTTTGCCGTTAATTTTTTCATCAGCCGTCAGACTGGAAAGCTGTGCAAGCTGCCTGCTGGAGACCGCGTGAGCCTGACAATGACGACACTTGCAAGAAACTCACCGCTCGCACTTGCCATTGCAGTTGCTGCATTTCCTAATGAACCGCTGATTGCACTGATCCTCGTCATTGGTCCACTGATTGAACTGCCGGTACTCGCGCTGGTGTCTAAAGTGCTTGTTAAAATGGATAGAGGAAATTAATACGTAAAAAGAAAATGGGACAAAACAATCTATTTTGTTAAATTAAACAGTATTATCAAAACCTAAGTGCAGCGAAGCGTAAGGCGGCGACTCCACCGGGATGTGACGGACAGGTGAGACCCCGCAGGCGCGAAGCGTTGAGGAGGCTCACCGCCGTCCCCGGGGAAAGCGTCCGCCTGAAGCGTAGCGGAACGAGAAAAAAGGACGAGACAACTTTGTCCCGTCCTTTTGCTGCTTAACACAAAGTATCTTTTGGCTTTGGATTTTTTAAGCCGAAGATCGGTCTGATGAACAATGCAAGTCCTGTACCAAGCATCGCCATCACAGCCCATACCCAACCGTGAAGGCTGAACGATGCAATACCGCCGAAGTACGCGCCGATATTACAGCCGAAAGCAAGTCTCGCACCATAGCCCATCAGCAGTCCGCCGATAATTGAACCTGCTGCGATCCCGGGCTTGATTTTTTTCGGCTTGAACGCACCTGTCGCAGCCGCTGCAATAAATGCGCCAATAATGATACCGAAGTTCATCACACTCGTTGAATCGGCAAGAATAGAATTTTGTAATTGCTCAGCATTTCCCTGCCAGTATCCCCATGAAGCCACATCTACACCAAACAGTTCAAGGAACTTAGAACCCCATAGTGCAAATGCAGATGTGATCCCCCATGGATTTCCTCTAAGTGTCAGTGTTAAAGCGTTCAGTAACGCTAAAATAATCGCTGCTGCAAACAATGGCCACGCGCCGCGGAAAATCTTTTTAAATCCGGTTGTAGTCGGTAGCGGCTTCATCGCAGGAGCGTTTCTCTTAGCTGCGATAAACTTCAGACCATAATAAATTGCTGCAAAGAGTGCCATTTGAACAACCCAGGCACCAAAGAATCCAAGATTAGTAGATTCAGCTAATGAAAACGGCTCAAGTGCCCATGTTTCCTCCATCCAGAATGTAAAGTGATAAGCCCCGATGACTGATCCCGCAATAAATCCAATCAGTGTCAGAATCATAGATGAAGACCCGCCGCCTACTGAATAAAGTGTTCCTGAGGCACAGCCGCTTCCGAGCTGCATCCCTATACCGAAGATAAATGCACCGAAGATCACACTGATTCCAACAGGAGATACATATCCTGCAGGTGTAACGCCTGTGAAGCTGAATCCGGTACTTAAAATGATTGCAAATAAAGTGGAAGCGACCGCAAGCATCACCATATGTGCCTGTATTCCCTGCGCATTACCTACTGCCATCAGTCTTCTGAAAGCTGAGGTGAAACCAAATCGTGCATATAGTAATGTCAGACCAAGTGCCAGTCCGACAATAAATAAAATGCCCTGAACAGCATCAGTTGTAAAAATAATGACTGCAAATAATGCAAGAGCAGCCGCAATACCAAGTAAAACAAACGGCTTTTGCATAGGTGCAAGATCTGTTACGAATGTCGTACGACCGCGTTTCCACCCTTTAGGTGTTTCCTGAACCTGTTGAGTCAAATTGAAAACCTCCAATTCCTATTCGTATGATAGGAATTAATTTAGCACAGGTTGTATTGAGATGTAAATTTATAAGTTTCTCTTGAAAAGCTATTGGAAAAATTTATTTATAATACCCTTGCATTACAAGATACTAAAAAGTATATTATGTATATACCTTGTAATACAAGATAAAGAAATGGCGGGTTGCAGATGTCACAAACACAAATGATGAAAGGGATCCTTGATGGCTGTCTGCTTGCCATTATCCGCGGGAAAGAAGTATACGGATATGAAATGGCAGAGCGGCTCAGTGAATATGGATTCGGTGAAGTAAGTGAGGGAACCATTTATCCACTGTTAATGAGGATGCAGCGTGAAGGCCTGGTCACTTCAGTTAAAAAGGCATCTACTGCCGGTCCGAAAAGGAAGTATTATTCTCTCACTGATAAAGGCCACGAGGAGCTTGAAGCATTTCTTGAAAGATGGAAAAGGTTAGAGAAAAGTGTAAATGAAGCCATCAGACAGGAGACAAAAGAGGGGAGTGAGGGCAGTGCCTGAATTATCAAAGGAAAGCAGAAGGTTTATGGATGACCTTAGACTTTATTTATTGTCGTCAGGTAAGAATGAGCAAGAGATCAGAGAAATCGCTGAAGAAATTGAAAGTCATTTAGAAGAAGCAGAGAGAAACGGTAAGCCGATTGAACAGGTAGTAGGTGAGTCGCCGAAGGAATATATGGAAATGATATCAAATGAAATGAAGTTTGATAAGAAAGCGTGGCTTAAATACATTCCACTGATTATTTTCGGTGCGATTTCGTTTTCAGTTATGGGTCAGCTGATAGACAATTTGAGACTCAGCTACAGCTATGCTTTGATCGGGGGAAGTGTGTTCATCAGTTTTATTTTTATTCTGCTGGTTTTCGGTGTATTTAAGTATACTGCAAGCAGGCAGGTGTCAAAGGTGAAGGAGTTCTTTTTGATTATAATTCCGGTGTTTGTGAACCTGATCTTGTTTGGCGGGTTGATTTTCTGGGATATGTATTCTGAGCTGCCGGGATTTGAGTTAGGTGTGACAGCAAGTATGATTGTCGGTGTGCTTCTTTTGGGGATGCTTATCTGGATTTCAGTCTGGGCGAAAACAGCGGTTCTGCTTGTCATGCTGTCAGCAATTCATGTACCGGAGCTGCTGCTGAGAATGACGCAGCTTGGACTGGAAGTGAAACTGGTTACGAATCTGCTTTTGACTTATCTCATTATTGGGCTTTATATGTATTATACGTTTAAAAAAATGAAGAAGGCTGAAGCTGCTGCAGGCTGACCGGAATGGGACGGTAATTGGTTCGTAGCTGAGCAGACACTTCTCAGGCCAAACAAAAAGTTCTCATCCAGACAAAAGGATGAGAACTTTTTCATTTTTTCTCTAAATAAAAACCGAGCTTCATCAATGCGCGCTCCAGGTTTGTTTCAACATCAAACTTTGTAATATCAATCTGCGACTGATTTGCCTGGAGTGCAGTTTCAGGGCGGATGCCGGTCAGGATGGCATGTACGCCGAGCAGACTCAGCAGGTTAACAATTTTAAGAAGAGATCCGATGACAAGGTCATCCACTTCAATAATGCCGGAGAGATCAATGATCAGGTGCTCAAGTTCAAGCTCCTGACTTCTGTTAAGTGTCAGCTCAATGATTCTGCCAACTCTGATTTCATTGATGCTGCCAATGACAGGAAGAACCGCTACACCCTGTGTAATCGGTACAATCGGCACTGATAAGTTGTCGATCTGCTTTTGGGCACCGTCAAGCTCAAGTACATAAGAAAGGAGAGAGCTCATCGTCTCAAGCAGCTCCATTTGTTCCTCAGTCAAGTCAAAGGGTTTCGTATCAAGACCGCAGATGGTGCCATAGTTTTTACCATTTTCAAAATAAATCGGAACCCCAACAAAGCTTCCACTGCCGAGATTCTGTGTGACAGCAAGCCCTTTTGTTTTTTCATCCTGTGTAATATCAGGGATCAAAAGTAATTCGTTACCGTGATCCACGCTGACTTTGCAATATGTATCTTTAAATGGGAGTTGTTCGCCAGCCTTTAGCAGCTGCTGGTCTTTATTAATCACCTTTACGATCTCGTTGACCTGCTGATCATTTTTCGCAATAAATAATGTATTAATCTCCAGAATACCGGCCATCATTTGCAGGATGCTATCTGCCGCTTCATCGAAATTTTTAAATTTCACTGTATGTATCTGATTCATAAGTAAATCCTTTCTATGTAAAAAGTCTGAGGCCTGAAGTATCTAATTCCCTATGTTCAAAATAGATAAACTGATTTCGTGAAATAAAAATAAAACTGCAGGAATAGGCGGTTTTCACCGCGTTATTCCATGCAGTTTCATTGTTATCCCTGATGTGCCATCTCTTTAACCTGATAAAGAGGAGGCGGGATCAGCCAGCCTTTTTCCTTGCTGAGACGCAGGGCTTTTGCAGCGAATGCCACTTTTTCTGTATGGAACTGTGCAAACATCAGTCCCACATCTTCGCGGATACACTGGGCAATCATCTGACTGTCAGCAACCATTGCGGTACCAGTGCTTGCCTGTATGGATGCAGCAATCTCAGGATCCTGAAAACGTGCACCATCCGGAATCTGGTCAATACTTGCTTTAGCCCGGGCTGGTGGTGATGGAGGAACCTGAATCTGATGCTCGATAAGCAGCTCCTCAAGCTGGCGGGCTTCATCCTGACCCAGTTTGATCGCTTCCTCAATCAGCTGTCTTAATTCACGGTCACCGGCATGGTTTAACAGCGTCTGATTAGCGGCAATGCTTGACTTAGCCGTTAAAAGCGCAGACCATACCCCATAAATTTCACCATAATGCAACGGTTCATTTTTCGGTGCTCCACTTAAAATTCCCATGATGATCCCCCTTTGCGAAGTTGACTGAATCAGTCAAAAGGTAGTATGCACTTTTATGATTTAACTATTCAGTTACGGGTAGTTAGAATAGGACAGTAAATTTCTGGAGGGATTCGATGGAGAAAATCAAAGCGCTTATTTTAAATGCATCGCTTAAATCATCTGATGAAGAATCAAATACCGGTTATATGGCAAAGCAGGTTGCGGAGATACTGGAGCAGGAAGAAGCTGAGACAGAGATTGTCCGGTTAGCTGATTACAACATTGCTTTCGGAATTGATACTGATATGGGTGATGGTGATCAGTGGCCGGAGATTTACGAAAAAGTCAAAGCAGCTGATATTGTGATGATCGGAACACCATTATGGATTGGTGAAAAAAGCAGCCTTGCTACGATGGCAATGGAAAGGCTGTATGGCGGCAGCAGTGATACAAACGATAAAGGGCAGGCGGTTTATTACAATAAGGTTGGCGGTGTGCTGATTACCGGAAATGAGGATGGTGCAAAACAGGCGGCAGCTTCAGTGCTTTACGGACTCTCACATATCGGCTTTACAGTACCACCGAATGTAGATGCGTACTGGGTGGGCGAAGCAGGACCAGGTCCGTCCTATATAGAAGCTGAAGGGTATAAAAGTGAGTTTACAGAGTCCCATATTCAGATGCTTGCCTACAATACGCTGCATCTGGCAAAAATTTTAAAGGAAAATCCAATTCCGGCTAAGGGAAATACGATGTAGTGATGGACGGCTTTTAGGCCGTATCATCAGCAGTTATGCGCCAACCATTTTGGTAAGGTGGTTGGCGCTAATTGCATCACCTTTTGCGATATATCTGACACCTCCTTCATGAATTACGTCACCTTTTAGGTTTTTCATCCCCAAAGTCCTGGTCAGATGATTTTTACGTCAGCTCAGGCGATATTTCCATCACTTCCCCACTTATTTCAATCACCTTTTCGCTTTTTCGCGCAGTCCCTATCGTCCCCCTTCATGTTCTTGAGAAACTAAAGGGTTTTCAGTGCAGTTTTCTTTATGTGAAGATAAACTGCTTCTGCCTCCAGGGGTCTTGCTGTAGAATAGAAGTTCATAGGAATAAAAGATAAAGGCAGGAGAGGGCTGATTGTGTGGAAGACTACAGCAGCTTGGCTGAAAGCGTCAGATTCAATGATGATGACTCAGTATTAAAGGCTGCGTCTGAGTGTTTACTGATTGGCGTTGGCAGAAGTGCAGCAGTATTTAAAATAAAGGATCAGGATAAAGTTATGAAGGTATTCTTTCCAGATCACGAGAAAACAGCTGAAGAGGAGGCAGAGATTTATCACCTGCTTGCTGGAAGTGAATTTTACCCTTCTGTATATGATTCGGGTGAAAACTATCTGGTGATCGATTATGTGGAAGGTAAAACCTTTTTTCAATGCCTTTCAGAAGGAATCGTCATTGAGAAAAAGCATATAGATGAAGTGGATGAAGCGCTTGGTGTTGCAAGAAACAGAGGGTTAAAACCGTCTGATGTGCACCTGCGTAATATTATGTTGAAGCCTGATGGGCATATTATGATGATTGACCTTGCCCGCTTCAGGCAGGAGAAGGTATATGAAAGGCAGTGGGAGGATTTGAAACGGGTCTGGAAGTATTATCACAAATCATATTTCCCGAAAAAAATGCCTGCTGCTGTACTGAATGGTGCAGCATTTTTATATAAAAAAGGCTGGGAGAGAGTAATCGCCAAAATGCAGACCTGACAATTTCCCGGAGGATCTGACGGGAAAATGAAAAAAAGGTCGAAACATTTCGCAGAGACATTTTGAGTAAAGTTAGAGAAAACCTTTGAACTTTGTTAGTATTAAAATCACAGGATTAAATACTTATAGCAAAGGTGATCTTATGAAAAACAATCCCAGTATTACGATAGACGGACTGCAGTTTGACTGGAACTTATCCAAAGGGGAATTTCTTTTCGAACAGGAAGATGCTGTTTTATTCTGGATTACCAGCGCAATGAAAGAGTTCTTCGATACGATTGAAGAAATATCAGGTGAAGAGGCTTCAACGCTTGTTTTTGAAACGGCCGGCTTCAGACAGGGAACTGTTGTTGGAAAATACTTCGAGGACTTGAAACATCTAAAGGTTGAAGAAGCTGCTGAAATGATTACGGCTACATATGCTTCAGCCGGTTGGGGTTATGCACATATTGAAGACCTTGATACAGCATCTAAAACTGTACGGGTCAGGTTAAAAGGCAGCTGGGAATATAAGATTAATAAAGCGCAGGGCAAGAAACGGAGAGGCAATTTCCTTCCGGCTCATTACGCAGGTATCTTCAGCGTGTTTTTCGGACAGAATGTATGGTTTGAGATTAAAGAAGATCAGATTGCCGGTGCTGAAACCACTGTGATTGATTATTTCCCTTCAACGATTACGATCACTGAAAATATTCATGCACTTTTAAGGAAAAAAGAGTCACAGCAGATCATGCAGCTGGAAGCGATGGTAGAGGATAAAACGAGAGATCTGAAAGAATTAATCAAGCAGATTTCATCTCCGGTTATTCCGGTTCTTGATGGGGTGGTTGTGGTACCGCTGCTTGGGAAGTATGACCAGGAGCGGGCGGAAGAACTAGTCTATAATACGCTGAATAAGCTGCCTTCTTACAAAGCGAACTACCTTGTGCTTGATCTGACAGCACTTGATGATGAGGTTGATCAGCTGACAATCAGTCTGCTTGAAAAAATCAGCGGTGCGGCAGCGCTGATTGGAACGGAGACCGTACTTGTCGGATTGTCAGCGAAATTAAGCATCACAATTGCAGAATCAGGTATAGATATCTCACGCTTCCACTGCTTCCAGACGCTGCAGCATGGAATTTATTATGCACTCAGTCAGCAGGGGAAACAGATTATCTGATGAAAAGCTTCAGCGTATGCTGGAGCTTTTTGTGTAAACAGGTTTAACGGGCATTAACTTGTGTCTTGTCAGGAGTAAAGTTAAAATAAAACCATCTGTTCTAAAAAGGAGATTAAGCTGATGACTACACGTGCTTTGATTAATATTGATTATACAAATGACTTTGTTGCAACGGATGGCGCTTTGACCTGTGGTGAACCCGGACAGGTGATTGAAAAGGAAGTGGTGCGCCTGACGAGTGAATTTCATAAGAATGGTGAACTGGTTGTGTTCGCCATTGACCTTCATGAAGAAGGTGATCCTTATCACCCGGAAACAAAGCTTTTTCCGCCGCATAATATCCGCGGAACAGAAGGAAGAGATCTGTATGGGTCGCTGCAGAAATTATATGATATGATTCAAGATGATGAAAATGTGATATATATAGATAAAACGCGTTACAGTGCTTTCGCCGGGACAAATCTTGAGCAGCTGCTGCGTGAACGGGGCATTACGGAAGTGCACCTCGTTGGTGTGTGTACAGATATCTGTGTATTGCATACAGCAGTAGATGCTTATAACAAAGGATTCAATATTGTTGTGCATAAGGAAGCGGCAGCAAGCTTTAATCAGGCCGGCCATGAGTGGTCGCTTGATCATTTTGCTTCGTCGCTGGGTGCGGAAGTAAGGTAGCGGTAAGGAGCTAATCGTTTATGGATACATTAGGCAACTATACTGATGACAGTCTGATGCTGCATACAGACCTCTATCAGATCAACATGGCAAAGACATACTGGGAAGACGGCATGCATGAGCGCACTGCCGTTTTTGATCTTTACTTCAGATCACTGCCATTCGGTAATGGTTTTGCCGTGTTTGCGGGGCTTGAAAGAGTGCTTGATTATTTAACGAACTTTCAATTTACAGAATCAGACCTGAACTACTTACAACATGAAGCGGGTTATGAAGCGGATTTCATTGAGTACCTAAGAAATCTGCGCTTCACAGGAACTGTCAGGTCTATGGTGGAAGGCGAGCTTGTATTTGGCAATGAACCGATCATGCGTGTTGAAGCACCCCTTGTTGAAGCTCAGTTAATTGAGACTGCGCTGCTTAACATTGTGAACTATCAAACACTCATTGCAACGAAAGCTTCGAGAATTAAGCAGGTTGTCGGTGATGAAGTGCTGATGGAGTTCGGTACACGCCGTGCGCATGAGCTTGATGCTGCCATCTGGGGGACGCGTGCTGCTTACCTGGGCGGATTTTCAGCGACAAGTAACGTTCGTGCCGGTAAAATGTTCGGGCTGCCAGTCGCAGGGACTCACTCTCACGCGATGATTCAGGCATATCGTGATGAGTATACTGCGTTTATGAAATACGCGGAAACTCATAAAGAATGTGTATTCCTTGTAGATACGTATAACACGCTGAAATCAGGCGTTCCTGCAGCCATTGCAGTAGCAAAAGAAATGGGTGACCGCATCAATTTCAGAGGCATCCGTCTTGATAGCGGAGATATTGCCTATTTATCAAAAGAAGCCCGGAAAATGCTTGATGAAGCAGGTTTTAAAGATGCAAAAATTATTGCGTCGAATGATCTTGATGAGTATACAATTCTAAACCTGAAAGCACAGGGAGCTGTCGTGGATATCTGGGGCATCGGTACGAAGCTGATTACTGCTTATGACCAGCCGGCGCTTGGTGGCGTCTATAAGCTTGTTTCGATTGAAAATGAGCAGGGTGAAATGATCGACACAATTAAAATCTCAAGTAATGCTGAAAAAGTTACAACCCCAGGGATGAAACGGGTGTACCGGATTATAAACAGGGTAAATAATAAATCAGAAGGTGACTATATCACGCTTGAAGGAGAAGACCCGCAGGCGGAGGACCATTTGAAAATGTTCCATCCTGTGCATACATTTGTCACGAAGTTTGTGACAAATTTTGAAGCGAGGGATCTTCACCAGACCGTGATTGAAGGAGGACAGCTGCAATATGAGCTGCCATCACCTGAACAGATTAAGCAGTATCTGACCGAAAATCTGGAGCTGCTGTGGGACGAGTATAAGCGCTCGATGAACCCGGAAGAATATCCGGTCGATCTCAGTCAGAAGTGCTGGGATAACAAAATGAGAAACATTCAGGAAGTAAAACAGGCAGTCAAGAATGCACAGGCTGCACAATAATGTAATGAGGTGATCTTTGTGGCAACATTGCAGGACCAGATCGTAAAGGAAATGGGTGTATCCCCCGAGATACATCCGGGTGAAGAAATTCGCCGCAGTATTGATTTTCTGAAGGAATATGCGAAGAAGCATACATTCCTGTCATCATTTGTACTCGGAATATCAGGTGGTCAGGACTCTACGCTGGCCGGGACGCTCGCACAGATGGCTGTGAATGAACTGAATGAAGAAGCCGGAGAAAAGAAGTATACGTTTATTGCACTCAGACTGCCTTACGGGGAGCAGGCAGATGAGCAGGACGCCAAAGATGCAATTGCTTTTATGAATGCGGATGAAACAGTAAGAATTAATATAAAGCCCGCAGTTGATGCAAGTGTCCAGTCATTGGCTGACGCAGGCGTAAAGCTGAGTGATTTTGTTAAAGGGAATGAAAAAGCAAGAGAGCGTATGAAAGCACAGTATGCAGTCGCAGCGATGCGAAATGGTGTTGTGATCGGAACTGATCATCCGGCAGAAGCGATTACAGGCTTTTATACGAAGCATGGAGATGGCGGTGCGGACATTCTGCCACTCTTCAGATTGAATAAAAGACAGGGTAAGCAATTATTAAAAGAGCTCGGTGCACCTGAGCATCTGTATATGAAAGCGCCGACTGCGGATCTTGAGGATGACCGTCCGCAGGTTGCTGATGAAGAAGCGCTCGGTGTAACCTATGACGAAATAGATGATTACCTTGAAGGTAAAAAAGTAAGTGAGCAGGCACAAAAAACAATCGAAAATCATTATCTGAAAACGCAGCATAAACGGCACCTGCCGATTACAGTATTTGATGATTTTTGGAAATAACGGTTAGTTTCAGCAAGGCTGGTCCATAATGGTAATAGCCTCCAGTAAGCCCTGCTGATTCTTCTCGCCGGGCTGAAGAAGCAACCTTCAGCCCGGTTTTTATGTGGGCAGAATACTCAGCGCCAGCCGACAGTTGTAAGTGGCACTTATTTCTATTATTCTAAATAGAGTGTCTATTATAAGTAGAATACGGGTGAAATTCGCCTTAAATAATAGAGAATATTATAAGAAATGGGAGGGAATACCATGTATCACCAAAAGTTAGAACAGGTACTGACGAACATTGAACGGGTCATGATTGGTAAAAGAACAGTGGCTGAATTAAGTCTTGTTTCACTGCTGGCCCAGGGGCATGTGTTACTTGAAGATGTACCCGGCGTAGGAAAAACAATGATGGTGCGTGCACTTGCCAAGTCTGTAGGTGCAAAGTTTACCCGCATACAATTTACTCCGGATTTACTTCCCTCAGATGTAATAGGTGTTTCAATTTATAATCCAAAAGAAATGACGTTTCAATTCCGCCCGGGTCCGATTATGGGGAATATTGTGTTAGCGGACGAAATTAATCGTACATCCCCTAAAACTCAGTCATCATTACTTGAAAGTATGGAAGAAGGCAGCGTGACAGTGGATGGATTTACACATAAGCTCGCCAAGCCATTTTTTGTCATGGCTACACAGAACCCGATTGAATATGAAGGAACATATCCTCTCCCTGAAGCACAGTTGGACCGTTTCTTACTGAAGATGCAAATGGGTTATCCGGATGCAAAAGAAGAAATGGAAGTACTGAACCGGATACAATTTGCTCCGCCAATTGACGACCTGCAGCCTGTGATTACATTAGAAGAGCTGCAGCATCTTCAGGAAGAAGTAAAGAAAGTGATTGTGGATGAAAAAATTAAAGAATACATTGTGGATCTGGCTGGAAAAACACGTGATCATGCAAATGTGTATCTCGGCGTAAGTCCGCGTGGCTCTATTGCGCTGATGAAATCCTGCCAGGCGTATGCGATGCTCCATGGCCGGGATTATGTGCTGCCGGATGATGTACAATTTCTTGTGCCTTACGTATTTTCACACCGGATGATTCTGAAATCCGAAGCAAGATATGAAGGGATTGAGCCGGAAGAAGTCATTGAGCGGATCCTTGCACGGACAAGAGTTCCGGTTCAGCGGATGGCAAAGTGATGAAGCTGCAAATTCTGCTTGGGATCGCAAAAGTCTTGCTTGTAACAGTGCTGTTGGTTGGGACTTTTTCATATGCAATGTTCCAGGGAGGTTTTGTGAGCTGGTTTTTATTTTACAGCTTTCTGCCTTTTGGCCTGTATTCTCTCATGATGATGGTCTATCCGTTAAATGATTTTAATGTTGTCAGAGTGATCAAGTCCAGAGAATTGAAGGCAGGTGCGAATGTAGCGATCAAAATTCACCTGAAGAGAACATTGCCATTTCCGCTCTTTTATCTAGTAGCAGAGGAGCATATAACAGGAAACGTTTTTCAACAGGGAAGTACAGCTAAAAAGCTTGTTCACCCCTGGTTTAAAAGAGAGATTGTTCTAGAGTATGAAATTCAGAACATCTCACGCGGTGAACACACCTTTGAAAGTGTTGAATTAAAAACAGGAGATTTTCTCGGACTGGTGCAGAAATCCAGCCGCCTTGAACACAAACAGACGATCCTGGTTTATCCTTCACACGTGTCTCTGGATTATCAGCCGCTTCAGGCACGCTTTGATCAGGGAGTCTCCTCATCCAATGTCAGGATTCAGCAGGATACGACACTTGCAACAGGCGTGAGAGATTATGAGACAGGTGACCGCGTTTCATGGATTCACTGGAAGTCATTTGCACGGACAAACGATTTAAAAACAAAGGAATTTGAAGAACGTAAATCTCATGATGTGATGGTGGTACTTGACCGGACGCCAAGCCAGGCATTTGAAGATATGGTTGTTCTGACAGCATCAGTGATCAGAGGTGTGATCAGAAAAGGTGCACAGGCTGGTTATTTCTCACGTGGAGAAACTGTTCAATTTGCCCCTCTTAAAAGTGGGGAAAGTCATCAAAAGCAGATTGATTATTATCTGGCAAAAGTACAGCCTGATCAGGAAAACAGCTTTGAAACGGTCTTGCAACAAAATGCCGGAGATATCTCAAAAACGTCAGCGCTGATTCTGATTACGTCACAGCTTACAAGAGAGAGTATTGATGAAATCAGTAAGGTATCTAAAAACAGTCAAGCTACGATGATTTTATTTGTGAAGCATCCTTCTGTCAGGTTAAATCAGGATCACAGACAGCTTGCAGGACTCGCTGCTTCCAAAGGCATTGCGTTGAGAGAGTGTGACAAACGTCAATTTGCATCTGTCTTTAAGGAGGTGAAGCAGGCGTGAAAACAGATTTCGGGTGGAGCGATGTTGCAACACTGATTTTGTATGTGCTGAGCTTCTTTCTTCTATGGGAATGGCTTAGACCGATAGAGCAGATTACGGAAACGGCAAATGTGCATTTCTTTGTTATTTTCGCCGGACTGTCGCTCCTGTTGTATTATTTTGAAGTAAACTGGATTATTTCCGGGGCAATAAAAACAGTTTTTATTGTTGTCGTGCTGCAAAATTTATATTTCGATGTGCCATTGATTGGTCAGGGAGAATGGATTGGGGATTTCACTTCATCTGTTGGAGAAAGTGTCGTCATGACCGTCCAGCAGAACTGGGGCGGAGTATCTGATTTATTCCGAAGTCTATTATTCTTTGTATTATTATGGTTGACTGCTTACCTGATGAACTACTGGCTGGCAGTCAGAAAACAGATGTTTTTATTTTATCTGTTTACAGTTATTTATATTACGATCCTTGATACTTTCAGTCCGTATGACGGAAGTATGGCGATTGTAAGGGTTATTCTGTTCGGCTTCCTTCTGCTTGGTCTGCTTGGCCTTCAGAGAATGGCTGATCAGGAGAGAATATCGTTATCTATGAATCAGCTGCAGAGATGGCTGCTTCCGCTTGCAATATTGATTGCGTTCAGCTCGGCAGCTGCTTATGCGGCACCTAAAGCTGAACCTGTCTGGCCGGACCCGGTACCATTTTTGACGTCTTTTGGTGAAGGATCAGGCTCTGGTTCTGGAGGCGTGAACCGCCTTGGTTATGGAGTGGATGATTCTGAACTTGGCGGATCATTTGTCGGAGATGAAACAAAGGTTTTTGAAGCAACCGTCGAGGGAGACCAATACTGGCGGATTGAAACAAAAGACACTTATACAGGAAAAGGATGGGAGCAATCAAGGGAAGCGGAGAACCTGACCCCGTTTACGGTAAATGAGCCTGCACCTTTATCGCTATCCAGAATAGATGAAGAATCGGAGACTCAGACAGTATCGATTGATGTTGATCTGACTTACGATCACCTTGTCTATCCTTATGCGCCTGATCAAGTTGTAAGTGCTGATGTTGATGAATTCCGATTAAATCCTGTTACTGAAAAAATCACCTCTGTACAGGGTGAAGAACTAGTGGAGCTTGGTGAGTATGAATGGGAATTCCGTGAACCAAGATACAGTCTTCAGGCATTGAGAAATACAACTGGTCTTGGTGAAGCGGCAGACTCAATGGCGCCGTATCTCCAGCTGCCTGAAAATCTGCCTGAAAGAATCCGGGAGCTCACGCTGGATATCACAGAGAGTGAGGACAACTGGTACGATAAAGCCAAAGCAGTTGAAGGATACTTTTCAAGGAGCGGCTTTATTTATGAACAAGAAGATGTACCGGTACCTGAAGGTGATGAAGATTATGTAGATCAGTTTCTATTTGAGACGCAGCGGGGCTACTGTGATAACTATTCAACTTCAATGGTTGTTATGCTGCGCTCTATTGATATCCCTGCGCGCTGGGTTAAAGGTTATACTGAGGGAGAAGTGATCGAAAGTCTTGGAGATGGCCGTTCGGTATATGAAGTCACCAACAATAATGCGCACTCCTGGGTCGAGGTATTTTTTCCGGAAATCGGATGGGTGCCATTTGAGCCGACTGTGTCGTTTTCAAATAATATTTCTTTAAATTATGACCTTGATCTGGATTCTGAGACAGAAACGCCGGAAACACCTGAAGAAACAGAAACACCGGAACCTGAAGCACCGGAACCGCTGGAAGAAGATGCCGGTGTCATCGGTGATACAGATGATGATGGATCGTCCGGAACAGGCTTTCTTGAGTCAGTCAGAAATTTTGTCGCAGAAAATCGTCTGATGTTATTTCTGGTCAGTGTCATACTGGTCTTAACAGGAACCGTTCTTTACCGCAGAAGAAACCGCTGGATGCCATATGTGCTGATCCGTTATTACCGTTCGCAAAAGGGCAGTGAGGTTTACCCGAAAGCTTATGCTTCGCTGTTAAAACAGCTTAAGCGTTATGGTCTTCGCAGAAAAGAAACTCAGACGCTGAGTGCGTATGCAAGAGAAGTTGATAACTTTTTCGGTACGCATGAAATGAGCAGACTGACGGATCAATATGAGCGGATTCTGTACCGTAGGGAGGATCCAAAAGATAAATGGTCGAATATGCGTGAATTGTGGGAAGATTTAATTAAAAAGACAACCGGTTGACCGGGCATGAGCAAGGCGTTAAAATGGTGAAAATTAATGACAGCTTCATAATACCCCTTCATATATGTCCGATAATATGGGTCGGATGTTTCTACCGGATCACCATAAATGGTCTGACTATGGAGGCGGTCTTTTTAAGATATCTCTGTTAGTTTGTCTGTTGACCTACGCTCCAGGCGGACGCTTTCCAAGTGGGTGGGCCGTTTTTTGGCCCCATCTGACCTCCTCAGCTTCGCTTACGGGGGTCTCACGTGTCCGTCTTCTCCCGCTGGAGTCGCCGCCTTACGCTGCGGTCAACGGTGCATTAAAACAGAATCTTAAATCATAGAATATAAGAGTTCACTTTATAGGTGTTAAACCTTCATGAGCTCTTTTACCTTTGATAAATAGACCGCCTTGTTAAAACGCTTGAAGGGAAGAAGAGGATGACTCTTTTTCGTACAGGCGTTTTTTCTATTTTAGCTTTGTTAAGGTGTGATGAAGTGTTTTCACAGCTGATGACTGGAGCGTAAGGCGTCGACTCCGGGACGAATAGAGGGAAGCTGAGACCCCACAGTCAAAGGCGAGGAGGCTCAGCAACCTCCGTCTGGAAAGCGTCCGCCTGAAGCGGAAGTCATTAGCCAGTGTAACAAAGCTATTTATTTTGAAGGTGTAAATGTATAGATTTAAAATAATTGAATGAGGTGACCATCCATGCTAGGTAAAGAAGAAATGCATGATCAGGAAATGATCGTTGTACTCGATTTTGGAAGTCAATATAATCAGTTAATTACACGCCGTATCCGTGAGTTCGGTGTATACAGTGAATTACATCCGCACACGATTACTGCAGAGGAAATCAAGGAACTTAACCCGTCAGGTATTATTTTCTCAGGCGGTCCGAATTCTGTATATGACGAGAATTCGTTCCGTGCAGATGAGCGAATTTTTGACCTTGGCATTCCTGTCCTTGGTATCTGCTATGGTATGCAGCTGATGACAATGCATTTTGGCGGTAAAGTAGAAAAGGCCAAGAATCGTGAATACGGTAAAGCGGATATTCAGGTCCAGGAAGCAAAGGGTCTATTCAAAGATCTTCCGCTTACTCAGACAGTATGGATGAGTCATGGTGATCTTGTCGTTGAAGCGCCGCCTTCATTTGACGTCGTTGCAACAAATCCTTCATGCCCGGTTGCGTCAATCAGTAATGAAGAGCAGAAGCTTTATGCAGTTCAGTTCCACCCGGAAGTCCGCCACTCTGAATATGGCAATGATATGCTGAGAAACTTCGTATTTGACGCATGTGGCTGCACGGGTGACTGGTCAATGGAGAACTTTATTGAGATTGAACTTGAGAAGATCCGCCAGGAAGTCGGCGATCGCCAGGTGCTATGTGCACTTAGCGGTGGGGTGGATTCTTCAGTAGTAGCTGTATTGATTCACAAAGCAATCGGTGATCAGCTGACATGTATCTTTGTTGATCACGGGCTGCTTCGTAAAGGTGAGGCAGACAGCGTGATGAAGACTTTTGCTGACGGATTCAATATGAATGTCATCAAAGTTGACGCACAGGACCGTTTTCTTAACAAGCTGAAGGGTGTATCTGACCCTGAGCAGAAGCGTAAGATTATTGGTAATGAATTTATTTATGTATTTGATGATGAAGCGACAAAGCTCGATGGTATTGATTTCCTTGCGCAGGGAACACTTTACACAGACATCATCGAAAGTGGTACAGCAACTGCACAGACAATCAAGTCTCACCACAATGTAGGCGGTCTGCCGGAAGATATGCAGTTCAAATTGATTGAGCCTTTAAATACATTATTTAAAGATGAAGTGCGTGCACTTGGAAGTGAGCTTGGTATTCCTGATGAAATCGTATGGCGTCAGCCTTTCCCTGGACCGGGTCTTGGTATTCGTGTGCTTGGGGAAATTACGGAAGAAAAGCTTGAAATCGTGCGTGAATCAGATCATATTCTGCGTGAAGAGATTAAAAAAGCTGGACTTGACCGCGATATCTGGCAGTACTTCACAGTGCTTCCTGACATCAGAAGCGTTGGTGTAATGGGTGATGCAAGAACATATGATTACGCAATTGGAATCCGTGCAGTGACATCCATTGACGGTATGACTTCTGACTGGGCAAGAATTCCATGGGATGTGCTCGAAAAAATCTCTGTGCGTCTTGTCAATGAAGTAAATTCAATTAACCGCGTACTGTATGATGTAACGAGTAAGCCACCTAGCACAATCGAGTGGGAATAACGAATATTACCATAAAATTTATTGAATAATGTTCGTATTTTGTATTGACGCTTATTTGGAGTGTTGATACAATAACAGCATCAAATAAATAATTTTTCGTCGTATAACGTCGGGGATATGGCCCGAAAGTCTCTACCAAGCTACCGTAAATGGCTTGACTACGCTGATTTTTAAAAGTTCAACCTGGACTTTTCTCAATCCTTTTAGTCATCCCTGAGCGACGAGTGTGCGCTCAGGGGTTTTTTCGTTATACTTCGTATTTTTTCGGAGGGAACAGTCGTGAAGAAGTATTTTCAGTTTGAAGAATTAAACACGAATTATAAGCGTGAATTTATCGGGGGATTAACAACCTTTCTTGCGATGGCATACATTCTGGTCGTCAATCCGTTAACGCTGACATTAGCAGATGTTGAAGGATTACCGGATGCGATGCGTATGGACTACGGCGCAGTATTCGTAGCGACTGCACTTGCTGCTGCGATCGGTTCACTTGTGATGGGTCTGCTCGCCAGATATCCAATCGCACTTGCGCCTGGTATGGGATTAAATGCATTCTTTGCTTACTCGGTGATCCTGACTCAGGAAATCCCGTGGCAAACAGCTTTGACAGGTGTATTATTTTCAGGACTTATTTTTATGGTTTTAACTGTCACTGGTGTGCGTGAAAGAATTATCAATGCAATTCCTAATGAGTTGAAATTCGCGGTAGGCGCAGGGATTGGGTTATTTATTACATTTGTCGGTTTTCAGAATGCAGGGATTATCGTTGGAAATGACGCAACACTTGTCGCACTGGGTGACCTGACAAACGGAAATACGCTTCTCGCGGTTTTCGGTATTATCATCACAGTGATTCTGATGACACGTAAAATCAAGGGTGGTATTTTCTTTGGAATTGTTATTACAGCGATCGTTGGTATGGTCGTTGGTTTGATTGACCGTCCAAGCGGGGTGATTGATACAACACCTCCAAGTCTTGCGCCAACATTTGGTGCAGCGCTCGAGCCAATTTTCTCAAGTCCTGGTGACTTGTTTACAATTCAATTACTCGTTGTAGTTTTAACATTTTTATTCGTTGATTTCTTTGATACAGCAGGAACGCTTGTTGCGGTAACAAATCAGGCGGGGCTAATGAAAGACGGCAAGCTGCCTCGTGCAAACCGTGCGCTTTTCGCAGATTCAACTGCAACTGTATTTGGTGCAGTTCTCGGAACATCTACAACGACTTCTTATATCGAGTCATCTTCAGGTGTAGCAGCAGGTGCACGTACAGGTTTTGCTTCAGTTGTAACAGCTGTTCTGTTCTTACTATCTATTTTCTTCTTCCCGCTGCTTGAAGTCATTACCAGTGCGGTAACAGCGCCGGCTCTTATTATTGTTGGGGTACTCATGGTATCAGCGCTTAGTAAAATTGACTGGACGCGTTTTGAAATTGCAGTGCCGGCATTCCTCACAATTATCGCGATGCCGCTGACTTACAGTATTGCAACAGGGATTGCGATCGGATTTATTTTCTACCCGATTACAATGCTTGTGACGGGTAAAGGAAAGCAGATTCATCCTGTGATGTACGCGCTATTTGTAATCTTTGTGCTTTACTTCATCTTCCTTTCGTAATAAGCTAAAAGGGCTGTCTCCGATTTACTCGGACGGCCCTTTTTTAAATCAAAATAAACGGGCGGATGTGATAAACGTGAGCTATGTAGTGAAAAAAATACTGAATAATAACGTGTTGATTGCTGAATTGAATAGCTCAGAAGTTGTCATGATCGGCAAAGGAATCGGCTTTAAACGCCAGACGCAATCAACGATCAGTGAACAGGAAGTTGAAAAACTTTTTGTGCTTCGTGATGAGAAAGAGCAGGATCAGTTTAAAAAGCTGCTTCCTTATGTAGAAGAAGATCTGCTGAAAGTCATTATTTCTTCAATTGAACTGATTCGTGAACGTACACAGACATTCTTAAATGAGCATATTCACGTTGCTTTAACAGACCACCTTGTTTTTGCGGTCAATCGTCTGATGAGAGGGATGTCAATTTCAAATCCATTTCTTCTGGAAACGAAAGCGCTTTACCCTTATGAGTACGAAGTTGCAAAAGAAGTAGTGGAGCTGATTAACGATAGAGCGCATATTTATTTGCCTGAAGGTGAAATTGGTTTTATTGCACTGCACATTCATAGTGCGATGCTGAACAGGAATGTCCACGAGGTCAATTCCCATTCTCAGCTGATCGGCAGGCTGGTGCAGCTGATCGAAACACAATTTGATGTTCAGCTTGATAAGGAAAGCATTGATTATATGAGATTGGTCAGGCACCTCCGATACACTGTTGAGAGGGTCGTCAGAGGTGAAAAGGTTGATGAACCGGAAAAAATCGCTTTGCTCTTGAAAGAAGAATATCCGATGTGCTATAATCTCTCATGGAAACTGATAAAAATTATGCAGCAAACATTAAAAAAGCCTGTATATGATGCAGAAGCGGTCTATCTGACCATGCACCTGCAGCGTATTCAGACAAAAATGAAATAATACATTTACGTGTTACTGATACGATCAGGCATGAGTAAATGAAGAATGTCCCTTTTTAACGGGATACGTGTACCTACGCGTTCTTCTTTTACTCATGCCTTTTTTGTTTGCTGTGTAACACAAAAAAGGAGGAAACAATATGTTTAAGAAGTTTTTTGGTCAGCTTCAAAAGATTGGTAAAGCACTTATGCTGCCAGTTGCGATTTTGCCTGCTGCCGGTTTGCTATTAGCATTCGGTAATGCACTGCAAAATGAAACGCTGACAAACCTTGCGCCATTTCTGACAAGCGACTGGATTGTCATGGTAGCAAGTGTCATGGAGAACTCAGGTGGAATTGTTTTTGATAACCTTCCACTATTATTCGCAGTAGGGGTAGCGATCGGTCTTGCAGGCGGTGACGGTGTTGCCGGACTTGCAGCAATCGTCGGTTACCTGATTATGAATGCCACAATGGGCACAGCGCTTGGTCTTGAGCTTGCGGATGTAACCGGTAAAGGAGTAGACCCTGCCTATACATTAATGCTTGGAATACCAACGCTTTCTTCAGGTGTATTCGGCGGGATCATCGTCGGTGCGCTTGCAGCTTATATGTATAACCGCTTCTTCAATATTGAATTGCCTACTTACCTCGGATTCTTTGCAGGTAAACGATTTGTTCCAATCGTGACGGCGGCTTCTGCAGTTGTATTGGGTCTTGTGATGATTGTTGTTTGGCCACCTGTACAGGAAGGGCTGAACATGTTCTCAAATCTGATGTTGAACTCAAACCTTGCGATTTCAGCATTTGTATTTGGTGTGATTGAACGTGCGTTAATTCCATTTGGTTTGCACCACATCTTCTACACACCATTCTGGTTTGAATTTGGTACTTATGTAAATGCAGCAGGTGAAACTGTACGTGGAGATAATTCAATCTTCCAGGCACAGATTCGTGACGGCGTGCAGGATCTGACTGCAGGTACATTTATGACGGGTAAGTATCCATTTATGATGTTTGGTCTTCCGGCAGCAGCACTTGCGATTTACCATGAAGCGCGTGCTGAAAAGAAAAAGCTTGTTGCAGGTATTATGGGGTCAGCAGCCCTGACTTCATTCCTGACAGGTATTACTGAACCAATTGAATTTGCATTCCTATTCGTTGCGCCAATTCTATTTGCGGTGCACACAGTATTTGCAGGTCTTTCATTTCTGACAATGCACTTGCTTGATGTCAAGATCGGTATGACATTCTCAGGCGGTCTGATTGACTTCCTATTATTCGGAGCGCTGAACCCTCAGACGAACTGGTGGTTAGTACTGCCGGTCGGTGCTGTGTTCGCTGTAATCTATTACTTCGGTTTCCGCTTTGCGATCCGTAAGTTTAACCTTGCAACACCTGGCCGTGAAAAAGAAGAAGATGGTGAAGATAATGCCCGTGCAGCTTCTTCAAAATCAGATCTACCACATGATATTCTGGATGCAATGGGCGGTGCGTCAAACATTGCCAACCTAGATGCGTGTATTACGCGTCTTCGTGTACAGGTGAATGAGCCATCAAAAGTTGATAAAAAAGAACTGAAGCATCTTGGGGCCTCAGGTGTACTTGAGATCGGCAACAACATTCAGGCGATTTTTGGTCCACGCTCAGACAGCTTAAGGCACCAGATGAAAGATATTATGGAAGGTAAGACACCAAGACCGGTTAAAGTTGATGCTGAAAAAGAAGTAGAGAAAGAGATTGAAGAAACAGCAGCAACTGCGGTTCGTAATGACGTAGCAGTCCTGAAAGATTTTGTTTCTCCGCTAAATGGGGAAGCTGTATCGATTACTGAAGTACCAGATCAGGTGTTCTCCGGTAAAATGATGGGTGACGGTTTTGCGATCAAGCCATCAGATGGAATTGTTCATTCTCCTGTAAGTGGTAAGATCGTCAATGTCTCTCCGACGAAGCATGCGATCGGCATTGAATCGGATCAGGGACAGGAAATTCTGATTCACTTCGGAATTGATACAGTGAAATTGAATGGTGAAGGATTCACTGTTCACGTCAGCGAAGGCGATCAGGTGAAAGCCGGGGATCTTCTTCTTGAGGCTGATCTTGAAACGATTAAAGATCAGGTTCCTTCTACTATCACGCCAATCGTTTTTACAAACTTAATGAATGGTGAAACGGTAGAATTGAAAAAGACAAGAGTGAGCAGAGGAGACGCTTCTATTATAGAAGTAAAATAATGAGATGCCGTGCCGGCTATGAAGCTGGCACGGTGTTTTTTAATGTGTAAGATTTATAGATGAATTTACCAAAACTATTTTCCTGAAAGGTATTGTAATATTCAGAATTAAATTATATAATGGAAATGCTCTTATAGCATTGACTCATTTCACGGAGGTGTGATAGATTAGTAAAGTTCTCTTTTGAAGAGGCGTACATTTTATGACGAATCGCTAAGGCTTTTTTCTTTTCCTTTTTTTATCACGCGAATTGTGGTTTGAAAAAAGAAATTAAAAAAGTTACGAAAAAGACTTTACAAGATATCAGATACCGTGATATGATAATCAAGTCGCTTACGAGAGTGGCGCTTCAATAAGAAGTACTTGAACCTTGAAAACTAAACAACCAAACGTCAACGTTTAAGATTTTTAGTCTTTTTCGAAACAAAAAG